>JAGLZA010000064.1 GCA_023131835.1 Caldifarciminota bacterium | reverse complement strand
TTTCTGGTGAAGGAGTAAAGGCTTATATCGTATTACCCCTTATAGAGGAATCAGATAAGATGGATCTCTGTTCTATTGAAAGAGAAGCGAATTTTCTTATAAATACCTTTTTCCCTGATTGCAGGGTTGGAATTTTACACGGGAGGATGAATAGGGAAGAGAAGGAGACGATTATGAATGGGTTCAGGGGTTCTGAGTTTGATATCCTTATCTGTACTACTGTTATTGAGGTGGGAATTGATGTTCCTGAGGCTAATATAATGGTGGTAGAGAACGCTGATCGCTTCGGGCTTGCCGCGCTCCATCAATTAAGAGGAAGGATTGGAAGGGGTGGGGAACGATCATATTTCATTATGCTTGCTCCGGAGGAGGATATAACTGATAATGCAAGAGAACGGCTTAAATCCTTAGAGAACATTTCCGATGGTTTTCAATTATCAGAGGTTGATTTGAGATTACGGGGCCCCGGGGAATTCTTTGGAACCAGACAGCATGGTTTTCCGGATTTTAAATTCTTTGACCCCTTGAAAGATAGGAGAATAATTGGACAGGTGCGGAATGCTGTTAGGGAAATCATTGATAGAGGTTGGGAGGATAGATTCAGTGAGGGACTTAGAGAAATCAGAAAGGGTTCGGAATTTATTGATGTGGGCTGAGTTTTTTTCCAATTTCTTTGCCACAGAGACACAGAGAACACAGAGCCCATCACCACAACCTTAAATTTGTAATTTGAGAAAAAGAAGAGCCCACCATCAGCCCCCTTTTTTCTCGCAAAAGACGCAAAGCCCATCACTACCCTCCTTTAATCTGTAATTCAAGAGGGGAAAGAACAAAGAAGAAGCATCCATACAAATTAGCTGATAGCTGAATAAAAATGTCATTGCGAGGAGCGGTAGCGACGAAGCAATCTCTGGGAAGGTCTGAGTGTTTGCATTATTGTAGTGGCCGATATTGCTCTGCAATTTTTCAGACGCGAAACTTGTAAGGGCGTTCAATTGAACGCCCCTACATAAAAAAGGTATGCCTTTTCCCTGCATTATCGCAATTTAGGAAGCCGCTCCTGCCGAGATTTATAAATCGAGGTATGAAGATATATTAAATATCTGAAATATCGGGAATGATGTGGTCCTTTCTCAGTTTTTGATAGACTGGATGGCAGGCAGAGCAAATTTCCACATGAATTGATTCCCTTGTAGACCCAGTTTTTATTTTATTACCACAAGAACAAACAATAGTTACTTCTTTATATTCAGGATGAGTATCTTTTTTCATTATTCCTCCTACTTTGTCATCATTGCTAAGAATTCCTTATTGTTCTTTGTCGGTCTCATTCTTGATAGTATGAAATCCATTGCCGCTGTATTATCGGTCATTTCAGCCAATAATCTTCTGATAATCCAGACTCTATTTAAGACTTCTGGT
Source organism: Caldifarciminota bacterium (assembly GCA_023131835.1). GTDB lineage: Bacteria > Hydrothermota > UBA3072 > UBA3072 > UBA3072 > JAGLZA01. Next base: position 3,313 of record JAGLZA010000064.1, on the reverse strand, counting down.
GTATGTAAAAGTTCTTCTTTCCTTGTGCCTGATACAAGTACATCAATTGCCGGGAATATACGCTGATTGGAAAGTTCTCTATCGAGAACTATTTCCTGGTTTCCCGTTCCTTTAAACTCTTCGAATATAACAGAATCCATCCGAGAACCTGTTTCTATCAGTGCTGTAGCAAGGATGGTTAAACTTCCACCATTCTCAATGTTTCTTGCTGCTCCGAAGAACCTCTTTGGTATGCGCAGGGCATTTGAATCAACTCCTCCTGAAAGTGTTTTTCCACTATGGGGCACAACCATGTTGTTAGCTCTGGCATATCTGGTTATTGAATCGAGCAGGATTACTACATCGCGCCCGAATTCCACAAGACTCTTTGCTTTTTCCAGTGCCATATTTGCAACATGAAGATGCCGTTGAGAAGGTTGGTCAAATGTTGAGGCAAGAACCTCACCGTCTACAGACCTCTCCATATCAGTAACCTCTTCCGGACGTTCGTCTACTAACAAGACGATCAGATAAATTTCCGGGTGGTTTTCACTAATAGAATGAGCTATCTTTTTTAAAAGAATTGTTTTTCCTGCTTTTGGTGGTGAAACAATCAAGCCCCTCTGCCCTTTACCAAGGGGAGCAAAGAGGTCTATTATCCTCATTGATAGATTTTCATCCCTGGATTCTAAATTTATCTTTTCATTAGGATGGAGTGGAGTAAGGTTTCTAAAAGGAATTCTTTTGAGTGAGTGGTCCGGGTCGATAAAGTTGATACTCTTGATTGTATTCATAGAATTGTATTTTTCTGAGTTCTTCGGTGGTTGTATTGTTCCTATTAATGTATCACCTGTCTTGATATTAAATTTCTTAATCAAGGAAGGGGATACATATATATCGTCTGGACTGGGGGTATAATCATTATTTTGAGAACGGAGAAATCCAAATCCTTCACTCAAGACTTCCACCAAACCCTGAATCAATATGTTACCGTCTTTCCTTGCCCGTTCTTTAAGGATTGAGAAAATAAGTTCTTCCTTATTCAAATTAGAATAGGCAATTCCTAACCTTCTTGCTATATGGGCTAACCCATCATATTCCTTTTCTCGAAGTTCTGTGATACTCATTGGATTCTATATCTTATATAAGACCTTTATTTTGTCAAGTCCCCTGGAAGGATTTTTTTGAAATAGATAAAGTAAGGATTTTGATGGACATTTTTGTAACCTTTGATTGTCGGTTCTCATAATATGATAAAGATGTGTTTTTTGGATATTATCGGTAGCATTATTCAGAAGGAGTCAATTCAGCTCCGCAATTTTCACAATACCAGGCGTCTGTCTTATTTTTAAATTCACACTTTGGGCATATAATTAGCTTTAATTCTTGTGTTTCTTTATCTTCTTCCGATTTTTCCCCCTCTTGCTCCAACTCCTTTTCCAGATTTGAGAGCCAATCCTCTTCCCCTGCTATTTCAAGTAATTCTTCTTTAGTTTTTTCCTCTGTTCCTTTGAATGTCTTCTCTTCTGGAACGTTTATTTCCTCAGATGTTATAACTTCTTCAGATTCTTCGACAGTTTTTTCTTCGCCTGTAAATATCTCTTCTGCCAATTTTTCGTCTTCGGAAACCTCCGGGAGTACTTCCTCTTCGGAATCTGTTGCTTCTGCTGCTTCCTCGAATACTTTCTCAACCTCCTCAATTTCCTCAACTTCCTCAACTTCCTCTTCACCTGTTATTTTTAGAATTTCTTTGATATTTTTCTCTTCATCCTTAATTTCTTCTAATTCTTGATTTAGTTCTGTAACTTTTTCCTCTATAGTTTCCTTTAAGGATTCATACTGAGATTCGTTATATTCTCCGATAGAATACCGCAGTTCGATTTCTTCTACTTGTGCTCCGAATTCGTCTGACCGGGATTCCAATGATTCTTTCTTCTCTCCGAATTCTTTCATCTGCTTTTTGAGTTCTTCTGATTGTTCGCCAAGTTGTTCCTTTATCTTACTGAGTCGCTCAGTATAATCCTCTCTTACCTTATTATAGACAGATTCTCTCACTGTTTCTTTTTTCCCATCTAATTTTTGGATTTTTTCCTGAAGACTCTCCATTTCAGTCTTTAGCTTTTGAATGTCATTATCCATTATTTGCCTCCTGTTGAAGTTGACATATAAAATTGAAGTTTGCACTAAATTCGTCCCATCCATGCTTTATCCTGTATTCCATATTCATTATATTTTCGTATTGTTTGGTAAGATCTTTATAATGCATCCTTTGAGCTGCCGGTTTATATGTTTTATACAGGAAATAACTGTGCAGAGCTAAGCGGTCTTTTGACTCCAATCTCTTTATATCCTCTCCAAGTTCAAGATTTGCCTTTATTATCAGAAGGTATCGTATATCTCTGTTAATAAGGTAAAAGAGAGATTCCTTATTACTAAGTTCCAAAAGGTATTGGAGAGCGATTTTATATTTTCCTTCAATTAATGAATTTGTGATCTTGAATATAGTATCTTCTCTATGGAACCCAATGTTTTTTACATCCTTGACGGTTATAAAAGTGTCTGTCTTCTCTTTCTCAGAGATAATCCTTTCAATTTGTTCTTTTATTTTTGCTCTATTTGTTCCACAGGAGAAGTGTAGAAGCCTTATTGCTTCTTCATCGATTGTATGGTGATTCTTTTTGACAAATTCACTTGTCCACGAGGGGATTTGCGAATCATAGATAAGTTTGAAGTATCCCGCAAGAGAATGTTTGATCGAAGGCATCTTCTGTTTCCTGAAATATGTTAGTATGACTGTATTTGGTTTTATCTTATCCGGCTCCTCAAGGAATTTTAAAATTTTTTTATATACAGTTTGTGGTAATGTATCCACCTCATAGACTATTATCAGTTTAGCACCGAATAATGTTTTCATACTCAAGTTCGGTAGAATTTCTTCTGCATCATCTTTGAAGAGGATTTCAATCTTATCCTTTTCAAATTCGCCTTTTATTGTTTCTATGACTTCTTTTATGTCATATTCATCCCCATTTATGAGAAAGAGATGATAATCGTCCCTTTTATATGCGCCTAAAAATTTTTCAACACTCTCTACTTTCATAAAATAATTATAGCAAGATTTGCTTATAAGTCAAGGTTTATCAGCATTATCTGCCACCCAAATTTTTTACTACAGAGACACAGAGATAGTCGCTTCGCTCCATTGAGAAATGGTTAAATAGTTGAATAGTCAAATAGTTAATTAGGAACGAACCTAACAAACTCAATAAACCCAGCAAATAGTCATTGCGAACTTCTCTTCCTGCTTGACCCCGGTGAAGCAACCTCGGAAGGG
>JAGLZA010000063.1 GCA_023131835.1 Caldifarciminota bacterium | reverse complement strand
AGCAATAATAATGCGGTGCCGATTCTTTTATTGATTGAACAATTCTGCAAAGAAAATAATTTGGCAGAACCAAGAGAGGGTTGGCTTTGGATAAAAAATGGCAAATAAATCACATTTCAATTCAGGACTGAAATCATTAAATAGAATGAATAGAGAAGGACGTAAACATAGTTCTTTTGTCAACACTCAGGAGATAAATGAGACATATCATTTTCTTTCTATTTATGATTCTATAAAATTGCTACCTAAGATACCAGATAACTCTGTACAACTTATTTTACTTGATCCTCCATATAATCTAGATTTAGATACATGGGATTCATTTGAAAATTATTTAGATTGGGCAAAGCAATGGTTGGATCAAATTTATCGTATATTAAAACCAGAAGGGAATTGTATAATATTTGGAGGATTTCAATATCAAGATTTGAAAAAAGGAGATTTATTAGAAATACTTCATTACTCAAGACATAATACTAAATTAAGATTTACAAATCTTATTATTTGGTATTACAAGAACGGAATGTCAGCACATCGTTATTTTGCAAATAGACATGAAGAATTTGTCTGGCTCACCAAAACAAAAAAATATTACTTTGATCTAGATTCAGTTAGGACTCCATATGATGAAAAATCTAAGGTATTAGCATTAAAAGATAAAAGATTAAATCCAGTAAATGTAGAAAAAGGTAAAAATCCAACAAATGTATGGGAAATTGGTAGATTGAATGGAAATTCTAAAGAGCGAGTTGGTCACCCTACTCAAAAACCGTTAGAAATTATACGAAGACTAGTAAAATCTTTATCATATCCAGGATCTATAGTTCTAGATTTCTTTGCTGGATCTGGGACAACTGGTCGTGTATGTATAGAGGAAGCTCGCAATAGTATTCTTATTGATAATGATCCAAAGTTAAGTGAGTATTTTAATAAACATATTAAAACAGTTGATACAAGTTTGCATGATAATAAGCCAAAAATTTATTTCGATTCTGGAATTGAGAAAATAATACAGTTTTTGACAAATGATATACGAAATTAGAGTTATTCATTATTAAAAAATATGTAACTATTCAGCGAAAAAATTAAAAAGAAGTAAAAAAAGACTTGACAGGAGTTTTTTGAAAAAATGCTAAACTACTTATTACATAGAGATCTTGTATATTTCAGTCACAAGAGTCTCTGGTAGCGCGCCCTGATGACTTTTTAGCAAAACACGTTATCTATTTCGGCTGCTTTTCTTTATCGCGATAGCATTGATTACAGGACGAAAAAATTCGGTTTCAAAACCTGTGTTATAGTAGTTTTAGTGAACGACATTGACACAGGAACGGAACCGCAATGAAGATCGGAAATCTTGGCGGAAATCTTGGGGACGTCCTTATGAAAATTTTTGCAATAGGTGA
>JAGLZA010000062.1 GCA_023131835.1 Caldifarciminota bacterium | reverse complement strand
TACCGCCAAGGATAAAGGATGTATCTAAAGAGAAGTCTCCATACTGGATTGTAGCATCAAGAGAACCACTCCACATACCTTTATTCTCAATCAATATTGAGAAATCTACGGTATCACCGATTTTATAAACCAACTTATCAAGTGAATCCTCGGCAGTAAGGTAAACACCCTCTATATGAATAGGGATGAATGTATCTACCTCAGGATAGGCTCCGTTCAGAATCCTGACATCACAGTAATATTTACCACCAGGTAGATCAAGAGGAACAACGAACCCTTGCGTGAATACTGAATCAGAGTAGGGTTCGATGATTGCATTCAGGCTCAGGTTAATCACATCCACCCACTGGGCTGATATTGTCCTTTCTCCTCTCCCATTACCTATATTACTGACGGAAAGAGATATATCTCCAGTATCCCCTACAGCAGCATTTAATTCATCTGGTAATGAATCGAACTGATAGATAGGACGGAAATAGAACTCTCTCTGTTTTTCACTTAAGATAATCCCACCTTCTTTCAAGGATACAGTAAATGTATATTCCCCTTCATCAATAGGGCCTTCAAGGCAGAAGATTATTGTATCCTGTGATTGAGATGGTATATTTACAATGGTATCAAGATAGCATACAGGGGAAACAAGTGTTAAACTCCCATTAAAGGAATTATAGGATTGATTGCTCAGGAGCACTGAAAAAGGAACCGAACCAGTAGAATCACAATATGGAGAAAGAAGCATTGAATCTATAGACACCAAAGAATTCTCTATTACATTAACCGAAGAGGAACTGGAATCCAGAAATACTGAAAGTGTTTCGGTGAAAAGATATCCAATGATGGTATAATTCCCCGGGTCATTAAAATCAAACATAATCGGTATTGTATCCGTCTCTCCCGGGGAAAGGTAAAGGTAAGAAAGGGATGTATCGATATCCGCTCTTACAATTTCATCAATGAATTCCTCAAACGAAAGGTCTTTTCCTACTCTTTTTATATCCCGCAAATGTTGTAGGGACAAGATATATCTTGTCCTTTCTTGTCTCGCTCTCTGATTGTAGGGAAACCACACTGCCTTTTCCGTCTGTAGGGGCAGGTCTTGCACCTGCCTTTCTGTGGGAGCGGGCTTCTGCCCGCGATTGTAGGGGTTTGATTCATCAAACCCTTTGTGGGACGGGTCTTCCGCCCGCGATGTCTGTAGGGTTATGCCTTGCACCTGCCCTCTTGCAGAAGAGACATCCCTGCCCACCGTATCCTCCACAAGACAGAAAAGCACAACAAGATTCACAGGATAGACCCCATCATTTCTGATAATCCCTGTCATCTCAATTGAATCCGGTGCAACCTGATAAAGAGAATCCATCGTCATATCACCCCTGATTCCAAATTCAACTAAAAGATTCTCTTCCTCTTCCCCGAAGGAACCAGATGCTACAACATTCAATGTCTCGGATTGAGTTATTGACAGTGAATCAAGCAAGAGAACCGTTTCTCCTTCAGAAACAAGGACTGTATCAATAAGTGAATCACTGCTCCATCTCCTTTTCAGGATTACTGGTTGCGGTATTGCTGAATGGTTTTCAAGTTCGCTCCGGAGAACAAATGGTTCAAGACCCGCAATATCTACAGTAGAAACATCTAAGGTTACAACTCCTCCAATAACATTCAGGGTAATATCCTTATTGAGCGTATCATTGGCTGGGATGGTAAGCTCTCCTGCTAAAATTACAGGAACCAGAGGGCTTACAGACACAGGGAATGTATCCACAGAGGAAGAATCCATTGTAAATGTTGTATCAAGATATACTGAATCTTCGGTTCTCACAATGAGGTGCAGACCTCCTTGCGAATCAGGTAAGGGATTTATCACCTGGATATTTGGCTGGAAAGTCCATCCAACCGGCACATCATTGGTATCGGGATGCATTAACAATGAAACCTCATCTCCTATAACCGTAAAGTAATCTATATCAGAATGCACCGATTGCCCAATATTTGTATATAGGTCACCCAATACTGCATAATCACCAGCGGATAAGGAATCGGTTATTGTATCACCGACTAAATGCTCCTCACCTGGCAGGAGGTTTATAGGGTGAGTGTTACTATAAATCAGGGTATCCTTTGCAAGAGTTCTTATCTCAAGGCCAAGACTTCTGAAGATCGGGGAATCTTGCCAGTCGCCTTCTAATTCAACATCTATAAAGGGAAGAGAATGAGTCCCTTTCAATGATTCAAGAGGAACCTCAGTGTCATTACCTTGCCTTCCTTTATAATTAATAGACCCTCCCTGCGGGTCATCATCCGGATAGTAATCAAGGAATGTATATACAGAGGGGAGAACAGATGATGGGTCGAATCTAACAAACCCTTTATCAACTCCATATTCACGAAACCGTGACACAAATGGGCCAAAACGATCTTTTCTATTTTTCTCAGGTATAAACCATGGTCTGAGTATATCCTCTCCATTGAAGACGAGATCATAGGCATTGCCCATTACCCCTGATATAACCTCTAATTCTCCTTCCTTTGAATATAAAATAACATCATATCCATCCAGAACAGCAACCTTCCCATCCTTACTCACAGAGATAGGGCCATAGTTTATGACATCAGAGGATACAAAAGTATCAATCACCCCCCCACTAACTGTCAATATTCTGTCACCTGATGAAATAAATATCTTCCCATCTCCGAACTCAAGGTCTCCATAACTCAAAGAAGAAGGAAGATCCAACGAATCCAACAGACTTCCAGAACACGTGAATCTATAGAGCCTTTTCAGTCCATCATCTACCACTATGACTCTCCCATCATCACTTACCGAGATCCCTTGAAGCAATGGAAACGAACCACCTCTCAAACCCCAGGAATCCACCAGGTCCCCTGTAGTTGCATTTATTTTCCTTACCATACCATTCCCTCTATCGCTCAGGTACATCCACCCATCCTTCAGAGTAAAATCTGCAATAGAACCTATACTATCAGGGAAGGTAAAGGATAAAAGCATTTCATTGAAATCCCTGTCAAATTTCTTCACATTACTCTCTGAACGCAGCCAGATATTACCCCACTCATCTGAAGCAATATAAAGATTCCAGCAATCAATTTCATATTCTCTCACTTCATATAGGGAATAAACCGAATCAATAAGAGCTGCCTGAACACCTGCGCTATCTTTAAGTCGAATTCCATATAAATCAGCATCCCCTGCCTCAAGGGAAACTATCTTTGTGGTTTCCTCAAACGGATAGACAAAAAGGGTCTCAATCCCTCCTGTATAAGTAAAATCCCCGTTATGCAGTAAAGAGTTTATGGTAATGTCATCATCAACATTAAACCAGTCTTTCTCAGACCGCACAGAAAACTGTGATTCTATACCTTCTATAAAAATCCGCCAATAACCCCCATGTTCAAAGAATCCCCATCCTCCTCCCTCACCCTTTGTTATCTCAGAATAGACCTTGAGTTTATATTCTCCTGAAGTCCATTCTGGTATATCAACGAGATATGTGTAAGAACTTTCAGGAAGAACCGAAATCTCTCCGGGTCCTATATCTTTATGGTGAATATCATTATTGTATAAGACAATGGAATCAAGGCGAACTCTTGCAGTGGTTTTAATAGGATTACTGTAGGTAATCGGAATACTATCTGATATTGGAAATGTATCATTATTCAGCCAGTTCAGTATTGCCATTGGTGGATGTATCTGGTATCCTGGAATTACGGTCCCTCCGTAGGTGCCACCCAGGTATTTTAACTGAATATCATAGGTATACCATTCTCCGGATGAAACGGCAGTATCAATAAATGTCGCAAAAGAAAGAAAACTATTGGAATCTGGATTCACAATGGTAGTAGCCCACAGGGTATCTCCCTCGGGAGGACAATTAGCCACCCACCCTATGACAGGTGCCTCATAAAGTTTTCCTCTTCCCCTGACCCAACCGCTAAATCGAGCAGTATCTCCCGGTAGAAAGGTATTATCATAAGGAACAGCACGAATAGCTACAGGAGAATGGCCTGGGAACGCAAAGGGTAGATTCAATTTCCAACTACTCGCCTGATCTCCATATCTATACTCTGCTTTAATCCAATCGTTTGCCCACCATTCATCTGGCTGATAATTAAAAGTTAAAGTAGTATCTGAATTTGAAGATCGATTGATCGTGAGAGAATCGAAATAATCCTTTCCTGTTAATAGAAGCATACCAGGAGGTAGATAATCTCTCTCTGAACTCAGAGTGACCGTATATAGATTGGTATCATTATAACAAAAGGAGTCTGGAAGGCTCAAAGAGCATTGGACATTTGGATAGGTCAGGTTATAAAGAGTCTTTCGAGAATTTCGTAAGCTATCCTTATAGAATAAATTACAGTAAAGATATCCTTTACCTATGGCAGTTGAATCATAATCCCAGGGAAAGAATCCCCCTTCTAAAATTGCCCCGGAATGGGAAAGATTTAAAGTATCAATTTCAACATCATATCTTATAGAATCTAAGACTGTATAAATTTCAATCTTAACAGAACAAGGGTAATTCCCTTCATTGTCGAGTTCGGCAATATAGTGGACTGTATCATATCCCATTAAATAAGGATTCTTATCCTTTGATAGGGATACTCTGAAAGGATGGAATATTTCTCGTGCCTTCCTTTCGCATCGTGCTATATATTTACCAGAAGTATCATCACTCGCATATAGAGAAAACCACAGTCCTCCTAAACATGATTGCCATTGGGGATTCTGATACAGGATTTTGATTACTGTATCTGAAGGGATTGATAAATCGGTAATTGAATCAACAACGTGAGTCCCATGATTTACCCCCACTATCACTTTTCCCGAAAAGAAAGAATCCGTATTATTCCTTATATAAACCTCATAATTTACCGTATCGCCAGCTATGACCTCCTCATAATCCGAATTTACCCACATAAGGAAGTCACCAAGGTTATAATCACCTACTGGCACATCTACCCTCTGGGCAAATATCGCACCACGCTCAAAACTCTGTATCTCCTCACTACTTCCATCCATTAACGCATAATCTATTATCCATAAACCAAGATTCTGTGGTAATGAAGATTCATTCCAATCCCACTGGATTTCATCTCCAGGTTGAAGCGAAACAGGGACAGCAATTGAATCATATAGAACTCTATCAGGTGTAAATACTTTAATAATTGCAGTGGTCGCCTCTACCGTATCATCTGCGAAATAATTGATTTTGACGGAAATTGATACATTTGAATCAGGATAGAATTCAGGGATTGGCATATCAGGATTCAATGCCCAGGTGGTTATATCCCTGAGTAATCTTAGTTCTTCTGTGGATGTCTGATTATGCCCGTATCCCCAATCAGGATACAGAGAAGAGACCAACACTCTCCCTGCTCCATAGGAATAGGATAGAAGTGCAGGCATCCCATTTGCCGTTCTTCTAAGAAGCACATCTGCATAATCAGGACATTGTGTAATGTATCCATCAACATTACAACTCATAACCTGTTCTGTCTGCCCTGAAAACACAGGGTGCCATTGATTGAGGTATGCAGCATTCCGAAAGCAAGACTGGTCTTCACGCCAGCCATAGCCCTCAACCACTCCGGGAAGAACAGAAAAATCATTTCCGAACTTCTGGGTTAGAACTAACAAATTCCCTCCGGATTGAACATAATCGGCAAGTTTCTGTGCAAATTGGGAAGAATTAAAACCTGAAAGAGCACCTGAACCTATTACAACAAGGTTTACAACATCAGAAAGTGTGGTGTCAGGATTCTTCCAGTAGGTGAAGTCTGAAAAAAACGGAATAATTGGTATTCCATACTCTCCAAGTATATGTGCATAACCTATAGTCCATCCATAGATGAATATACCAACATTCTCCGAACTATAAGCAGAATCACTCTTTAAAATAAAAGGGGTGGGATAAACGGTTGGACCCGGAGACTGATTCTCATCCGGATGGTCATTCTTCTCTTTTATTGAAGCCGAATATCCTCCCGCAGTTGTTGCATAAGTTTTCCTCGTATCATTTGGAGAAGTTGCCTTTAGTTTAACTGAAATTCCTCCCTCTTCGCATCCTGTAACAGTAAAGTCAGTGTTTTGACTTCCTCCCGCAGAAATTGTAAATGTTCCTTCACCACCTGAAAAACTAAGTCCATTACCATCTACTGTTTTTGATAATTTACAGGAAACTTCTTTTAATAAATTACTTCCATTAATGATAACATTTCCACTTTTTGATTCACAATTTCCCAATTCCTCCAATTCAAAATGATATATTGAGGGATCTATATTAAGGCTAAGAGGAGGAGTTTGAGTGGTAAAAAAGAAAGTATAGGTTCCCCCAGGCTCACCATCCTCATCACCATCAAGTCGAACACCTGCAGTATCCGTTGCATCATCATTTGTTTTTACCTCATATTCCTCACAATAATTAAGGTAATCATCCGGATTGAGGTTTAAGGTTTTATCCCCGTTGGTCCAGGAAATAGTATAAGAAATTGCGGGAGTAATGGATATTGCTCCCCCTGTGGAAGATGTGTCCATCGCCCTGGAAAAGGCGATGGAGATGGGATTGATGTCCACCTGGACATCCGTTGCTCCATCAGGGGGGTTGGTGAAAAGAACTCGAGGTGGAGGAGTCTCACCCACATAAATCTTATGATTCTTATCCCACCCTCCTTGATAACCAGTCCAATTACCGTCACTTCCTCTCTCACCTATTGACTGAGGATATCTATCAAGTATATTCCCTGCAACATCCCGGGAGGAAATTGAGATTGTCCATGCACCCTCAACCCAATTCTCATCAGGTATCGTTGCATCTCCCTCCCAGACGGTATTATTAAAGTTCCAACTTCCATTAACATTCACATGGTGACCTGATTTTTCAAGTTTAACATTAATTTGATTTTCATTCATATACTCTGAAAAACTGATCTCAAAATGAATATCATCTCCCCTGGAAACGCTATCCTCAGTAGGAACATTTAACTGCATTCCATTCCCGCTTAATTCCCAATTCGCATTGTATTTAATTTCCGTATCTTTAAACACTGTAACTGCATCTACAAAAGGGACAAAGTTATCAAGAGAGATCTCCTTACTATTTTCACCCATACAACCTTTTATGTCATAAGCCCTCACCCATACTTCATATCTATCATCTGGATACATAGCTTCACTGTTTATCCTCGCATTCGCTCCGTTCCAGGATTCTCCTTCCTTGAGTTTTGTGTTCCAGTAACGATCATAATTTTGATTCCCAAGAGCATTTGTAACCCAGTAATAATAGGTTGAATTATCAGAGCGGTTAATATCATAAACATAACCTACTTGACCTATAACATTGTCAAATTTAATATTCTCAGTGTAATCATAACGTGAACCTCCTTTATCAAGTACGAAATCCACATCATATCCAATTCGGTAAATACCTGCATTTTGGCTACCAGGAGACGGTTGTGCATCTTTTGCCTGAACCAGGATATCAACCTTACCCCACAAAGAAGAAGAAATCTGATCGTTCGTTCCATGCTTGTAAAACATAAAATCATTCCCACCCCAAACAGTGGGGTCAGAATTATCGGTGTAATTGTCCAAACCTCCATCCCGTAGTGGGTTGAGTTTGTTGGAGATACCAATGCCTTCTGCAAAGTGAAGATGAGGATGATCGATGTTCCCTATCTCTCCAAGTAGGGTGACGCTGGTTGTACAGGGGTCACCAATGTTTAAGCTATTATTTGGATTCATATGAACATAACGATAATTACCAACTACAATGTATCCATTTTCACCTTCTTCTATATCTGTTATTACTCCATCTTCTACTGGATAAACCTCTGTTCCTGCTCCTTCGCCAATATCCACCCCCCAATGAAAGTGATAACCCAAATTTCCATAAGGTTCTCTAAATTCTCCTAAGGTAGCATTTATAGGATGCGGCAATGAAAAGTCCTCCATTGGCCATGGATAAGCATATAAAAGCGATGGTAAGAGAAAAAGAGCATAGACAGATGTTATAATTCTCTTCATTCCTCCCTTCCCTTAATAGAAAAACCTTCTATTTTTCCACCTTCTTCAAGGATCATAAACTTTTTCCCATCATCTGTTATTGTTAAAATTGGTCTATCATCACCAATAAAAAGTTTAACATTCTCTTTTTTTAACAAATTACCGTTTTCATCTATAATATAAATATAATTTTCTAAACCGGAAGCAATTATTATTTTATCCATGTTCTTTGTAGTAGATATTGCAGGCTTTTTTAAAGATTTCCATTTATTTATATTCCATATCACTTTTTTTTCTTGGATGTCAATAAAATATAAAGAATCTCTAAGGCTTAAGGTTAATACTTTATTTCCATCTTTTGAAAAAACATATTCTGGGTTACATTTGAAATTCGCAACTTTCATAACTGCATGACCTTGGAGTGTAGAAATTTTCAAAAGATTATCAAAAATTTTCGATCGATCCCCAACAACTGGATACAATATATATTTTTCATTTGGGGAGAAACCTATATAACTCTGTATACCTAGATATCCCCCTACTACTGCGTTTGTATCTACCCAGATTTCATTAAATTTATCATCTATAAGCACAATTTTACCTAAAATCCTTGGCAATCTTGGGATCCCAATAGCAATATATTTACAACTTTGTGAAAAACTAACCCAAAAACCAGAAAGTTCTTTCTTTATCGTTTTAACGAGTCCATTTTTATCGTAAAACGCGACTGGTGCTCTTCCATATTCAATACTTCCTTCCCCCACTGCCAACCTTCCATCTGTAGAAGGTACATAAGGTCCAGTTCCTAAACCTTCTATTTCCCAGAGTAAATTACCTTCACTATCAAACATCTTAAAGATTGATTCATGTTCTCCCCTACTCCATTTCGTTGGAACCGTTACACCTATATATTTTTCATTTGATGAAACTACAACCTCCGTTGTTTTTTGAGGAAAAGTATAAGTTTTTACTCTATCTCCATATCTATTCGAAAAAATTAATTTTCTGCCAGCCTCTTTATACTTCACTATTAAGACCTTCGGATATAAGATAGTAGTGCTCTCATTATCCCTTTTATCTGCTAACCCTTTCCACCCTAAGAACTTAGCATCTTTAACTTTTACCTCATCTTCTGCAAACACCACATCCACAATCTCCTCATCAAAAGTCTTCTCATAAACGGTTTCAAGTCTTACTTGAGGTTCCTGTGCTGAACCAAAAACCAAAAAAGGTAAGACAAAAACAAGAATAAAAACAATAAACATTTTATTATACATAAACCCTCCTTATCTTTTACTTGTTAAACCATACAAATTATTTCTCCTACTTAAATTATTGTAAGAATACTAATTCTTTTGTCAAGCATTGTATATACTTTGATACCTATCCATCCTCCCGGAAACTGTTTTCTTAAGTGCACTCCCATCTATCCGCACATTCCCATCAATACCACCCCCAGGGGGCTTAAATAAATGACAACTTGGATCTGCATAATGGGTAAGAGGAGGGGTTTGGGTATTAAACGAAAAGCGATACTTCCCCAATGGAATCCCATCCCCATCCGCATCCAGATGTATCCCAAATGTATCTGTTGCTGCCTCTAATATGGTTACTGTATATTCTTTAAAATAATCAAAATAATAATCTGGATGCAGATTTAAGGTTTTATCCTCATTGGTCCAGGAAATAGTATAAGAAATTGCGGGAGTAATGGATATTGCTCCCCCTGTGGAAGATGTGTCCATCGCCCTGGAAAAGGCGATGGAGATGGGATTGATGTCCACCTGGACATCCGTTGCTCCATCAGGGGGGTTAGTGGAAACTACCATAGGTGGTGTTGAATCGGCATTCACGATGAACCACCAATTATATTCATCGAAATAGCCATTCGTCACCGAAGGCGATACCTGACTTATAGTCACATTATTCTGTGCAATTACTCTAACATTGAACTTACCTCCCTTGGAGACATCATAATTGGAGGCAGTAAGCGTCCAGGTGTTATCCCCCTGAGGTTGTAACTCTGGGTTACTCACTTGCACTCCATTAACCATCATACTCACCCCACCAGAAACAAGAGTCCCTGATGCTTTAATGGTGAGGGAGATGTTGACGGTCTGAGAATCCTCTAATACTACCTCATCTCCTGGGTTGGGAGAGGAAAATTGGGGGAAGATGGAACGTTTTTGGTATTGTGGATAAGGGTTATCCTTTTTCTGTACTCTATTGCCACCTCCAGGAACCCATAAAGGATTAGATTCATAGACTTTTTCATGTATTTCACTTTGAAGAAAAACATGCCCTGAACTCCACCACAAATCCCCTGTCTTTGGCTCTCCTGTTATCTCTATAGTATAATCATCAAGATCACTAGCACCTACCCAATCAACCTGATTACCAAAACACCAGCATCTTGTAACCAAACCTGAACAGTCAATACCTGTATATAAAGCCTGGGTGCTACTATTGAAATTTTCTTCCCAATTCCTGGGTATACGGTAACCATTTATTTCACTTTGGAAATAGGATGTTGTTGCTTTATCTCCGTAACTATACGCCTCACCTGTTATATTCCTTCCAGAAACAGAATAGATGGGGTACCTTGGATTTATCATATTCACAGTCCAGTTGTAACCAGCATAACCCTGGGCACTGGAAATCACACTTGACCTTGTAATATTAGCTCCTTGTAAAAATAAAGGAATAAACCCTATAAGTAATACTATTTTTCTCATTCCCAAATTTCCTTGTTTGGGATATATTTGATTACATGGAGTTCCTCAGAAGTTCCTGCAATACAATAAATATTCAGTTCTTTATCAATATATGGTTCGGACCAAATACTCACGTTCTTCCATCTTTTATATGAAAAACCATAACCACGAGGATAGTAACGTGGATAAATATCTAACTTTTCTTTTATTTCACCTTTTTCATTTTGAAAAACATAAATAAAAGAGCAAGCATCATAGTAAACAACCCTTGAGGCTGTAGAGATATTAAATGTTCTAGGCACTCTGTCTCCTGATATCTTTATTCTTTTATTGAGTAGTTTTATTGCATTTCCATTATTCTTGAAGGATCGAGAAGATAGAAGACCATGTTTTAGATTAATTCCTTTTCCTCTTCCATATTCGAGAGGGATGAGTGCTTTTATGGAGGAAAGGGAGGAAGTTTTCCAACTTCCCCATAGATACATGTTACCTTCATCATCTCTGTAAAAATGAGGAATGTCTAAATAGGCTCCTTTAAACACATATTTTTCAAGCACTTTCCCGTCTTTGTTTAATTTTAAAATTACTTCACCATGCCCCTCTTCTAATAACTCTGGAGTTGAAGAACTCGCAAGATATATATTACCTTTGTCATCAACCCCTATTCCTTCAACTAACGTCATTGAAATTCCAGCATACGAGTATTTGAGTTCCGATGAAATTGAAATCTCCTTGACGAATTTTCCATTCTCATTAAAAACGTTGATCCTTCCATTGTTTGGATCAGCGATGTAAAAATTACTTTCTTTATCAAGAGATATATATGTAACCCAAGTATAAGTCTCATCGAGAGGTTCAAGCCCAAACTCACCAGGGCCACTCCCCCATTTTGCCTCAATTATCACCTTCTTCTCATACTTCTCGCCAGTATTTCTTTCTCTTTCCCCTTCCCCTGATTTATATCTCTCCTCCTCCTCCTGTATCCTCAAAACATTACTCCTCTCAACCTCACTCAACTCCACTTCTCCTGCCTGAGATTTATACCACTTCATCCCCTTGAAAAACTCCTTTAACTCCTCACTTCCGAAGACATACCCTCTTCTCGCAAATATCTCATTTCGGAGCAATCTGAGATAGCGAAGGATATCTTCCTTATCCGCTTCACCTTGAGTAAAATACGGAGGATAAAAATCAACTTCTGTATAAATGCTCTCATTCCCTTTGTATTCCTTCTCCTGAAAATATTCAACCTCTGCTTCCAACCAACTTGAACTGCTGGCTGCTTTACCAGAAAGTAGATTTGTGAAGATAAACAATTGAAATACTAAAACAAAAACCATTAGTTTACGCATTTCTCCCTCCCATTTTTTAAATTTATTAAATTTCTTAAACCATACGCTAATAACAAAAGACTCTTTCCTTTTTTACTATAATAGTCAAACTATCTTTACTGTCAACCTATAATGTGGGATAGAATGGGAAAGTTCATGCACTTCAGATTGTGTGCAAAACTCTTTCTATCTTTCTTTTTTTAACTATAATTTCACAATAAAAATCAAGGAATTCAAGTGGGGGAAGATAAGTCTATAGGATATATTTCTCTTTGGTCAAAATTTTACTATGCATCG
Organism: Caldifarciminota bacterium; assembly: GCA_023131835.1. Classification (GTDB taxonomy): domain Bacteria; phylum Hydrothermota; class UBA3072; order UBA3072; family UBA3072; genus JAGLZA01. The sequence goes on along the minus strand of JAGLZA010000062.1, from coordinate 1,573 downwards.
TCCAAAAATTCTGTTGAATGCAAAGAAAACCATTGATTAATGTCACAAAGTTTACCCCCGACCCCGTGCCACTAATGAAACCGCAGATGGACGCAGATAGACGCAGATAAAAACAAAAATATAATATGTGTGAACTATAAGCCATTTCTCAATATGGAGTAGCGAAACTTGTTTCGCGCTCTTGCTGTAGGGGTCAGGTTCCCTGACCCTTGTAGGAGCGACTTCCCAGTCGCGCTTTGTGGGAGCAAACTTCTTACCCCACCTGTTTTATGTAATGTCTACTATTACATCGGGGCCTGCCCTGCCTGTCACATGTAATGGTTCTCTATTACATTGTGATGTAATGCAACGCTATTACGCTAGGGTGGGATGACTATCTATTCCATACGGGGTTTACCCCCGCCCTCATGCACTTATACTTCAGGAAGATCGAAGTTTTTTCTATAGGAATTGAACAATTTAATTTGGTCATCGGGCATACGCGCTTTTCGACGTTCCCATAACTCTGGTTGATTTTCTGGTAAATTTATCAAATTGCTATTCTCTACAATGGAATCCAATATTTTTTCTAAATCCGTTTTATAATCTGTCCCTAGATTCTGTTTGAATTTGTTACTATAGGGAATGGGTAACATATCATATTCAACATTAAATGCCAATACATTAAACAGTGAATTTAATGCGTTACACAAATTTTCCAATTCATCAAAATCAAAACTGACAACTTTTTCAACATTGAATATCGAATCCTTTATTAAATGAGCAATACGAACATCTCGTAATTTTTTAGCCTTTTTTAACATATTATCAATTTTTGCATCAAATTTAACTTCCTTGAGTCGTTTGGCAAAATATGATTTATAGTCAGGCTTGATATGCTGAATCAAATTATTCTTGAATCGTAAAAGGGTGTATAAATCTTCTCCAGTATCTTTTACAAGCCTTGTAATAATCAAAATACTCGTATCGAAAAAATTACTCAAAACCATAGAGAAAAAAATCATATCATATTGATGACAAAATAATCCTAAAGGGAAATTTCTAATTTGATTTATAATATACATATTTACATTTAACCAAATTAACTCATTAGAAAAGAAATCCATTCCTTTTTTATATTCTAATATATAATCTTCCATTAACACCTCTTCAGCATCCAATAAATTCAAATTCATTTAATCCCCTCATCTATTTGTTTTAAATTATTTTGAAAAGTTTTCATCACACCTCCCGAATTTCGCAAAATTAGTTTATATTTGAGGTTTACAAATACATTTCTCTACTTGAAAGATCTGTCTCGCCTTGTTCTTCTCCCATCATTTAATCTCACTTACTTAATATATGTAGTCAAACAATCAAAAGTCAAGTTTTGTTGGATTAAATACCAGAAGACACTGGAGGGTCGGTGCTTGACATTTTGACAATATGAAATCTCCATATTAATTTTTAGATACAGCATTGTTCTTAACGTTTTGCGGATAAAAGAAGTTGCCGACCACAATTTGGGCGAAGGGGCAAAGCACCGAAGTTTTTTATCCGCTGTTAGGCGATGGTCAGACCAAACATTTCTGCT
>JAGLZA010000061.1 GCA_023131835.1 Caldifarciminota bacterium | reverse complement strand
ACCCTACGAACCCCACGAACCCTACGAACTCCATAAACTCAGTTTTTTAGCCACGGTTTAACACGGTTCAGAAATGATTACCTTGTTTACCCCTCCCATTTTTCTGCCACAGAGGCACCCCGATATGGTCGTTTCTCCCTACCCCGATATAGTCATTCTTCCTTACGGGGCAGGCAGAGGGCACAGAGAAATTAATGTGTTGGTCAGTCAGTCTGTTAGTGAGTTGGTGGGTAGAGGCAAGATATATCTTGCCCTCTGTAGGAGTGACATCACTGTCGCGATATTTGTAGGGATAAGCCTCTTCTTCGGGTCAGGTAACCTGACCCCTACAATTTAATGTAGGAGTGGTTTTCAAAACCGAGATTCAACCCTTTCGTAGTGGCAGAGCTTGCTCTGCTACTCCAAAATCTGCGAATAAAGGGCTGGGTGGAGAGAGCGAAGCATCTATTTCAATTCCCGAACTCTGTTAAAACAGGGAAGAGATTATTCCAGCTGGCATTGGTGTCTATAAAGAATCGAACCCTGCAACAGTATTTATCACTTTTTATTGAACAAAGTTCTATCTTATGAATGCCTGATTTGATTCTTAACGGTATTTTCATTCTTCCATAATAATATTCAATAGAATCTTCCGAAAGACCTTCTTCATCCATAAATACAGTTATCTTCCAGAGACTTGAGGATAAGTATATGTTAATAAGATATTTATTGCCTTTTTTCTCAACTACTGCACTATCTACTCCAAAGGCCTTTTGAGCAAAGGTCTGTGTAACCTTTAGGGTGGTATCTTTAAGCATAGCACCCATACCTATATGTGTATAATCTTTATCAAGCATATTGTCTCTATGGTGGGGACTGGACATCCATCCATTGTGGATAATCCTTGCCAGGGAATCTAAATTCTCTTGAATGAGTATAGGGACCAGACCTCCAATACTCTCTGCAAGGTTTTCTCCAATCTTATACTGCGGTAACCCCGAGTTGTAGATACGCATTTTAGCAGTCTTATTTCCATTAACAGGTGAAATATGAGAAAAATATCCCATTTCAAGCATCTCAAGGGAGTGCTGTCGGGCTGCTATCCTCAAATGGGAATTTGGTACCAGTTTTGGTAGGTGTCCTTTAATTCTTTCCTTATTTGTCAACTCTATTAATTTCTCTTCTAACAGTTCAACTCCTGGATATTCTGGATACGCCGACTGGAATTTCGCGGTAGTATCTCCAAACTCATCTATTCTAATCTCTGTTAATGAAATACCAAGAAAAACAAGAATAAAAAACATAAATCCTTACCTGCTACAATACATTGCTCTTTTAGGCTACCCCCATAATTTTATGCTCAGACTCTGACAATACAGTAATTGCAAAACTTAACGATATATTTTTCTGTAGTGGCAATTCATGAATTGCCTCTACAAGCCTGCCCCGTTAGATAATTTCATATCTAATGGGGTAAACG
>JAGLZA010000060.1 GCA_023131835.1 Caldifarciminota bacterium | reverse complement strand
GGTTGAATAGTTGAGTGGATAATTAAGTTAGGATTCAGGGATTAGGATTTAGGGTACAACCCGACCCTCACTAAGGAAGAGGGCAAGACATGTCTTGCCCCTACATTTTTGGATTTGATGAATAAAATGGGTTCAAGGGTTGGGATGTGGGGTTGTTGCGTTATTTGCGTCTTTTACGTCAAGCGTTGGGCGTTTATATAACAAAAGCAGAAGAAACATTCTGGGTTTAACTGAGTAGTTTAAGAAGGGTCTGTTTTGTGAATACTTTGAGATCATTCTGGTTTTCGAGGAAGGGCTCCACATCACTTACCACATAATCCCAATCAACTTCTTTAATTCTTTTCGCAGTTATTATTCTCCAGTTTTCCTTTTTTAGGATGGAACCTTTGAACTCAGTTTGCTTAAGAGCATTATTGAGATATAAGAGATTAGGAACCATATTCTTCCATCTGCTCAGATAGAACCACAGGTCATAATAATCTCTACCCTTTGTATAAGAACGTTGAAGGATAGCATGTAATTTTCCTGCAAGAAATGATGTTTTATCATGATGTATAACCCCAAATGGTAAATATTTATGTACCAGGGAAGATTCCGTGCCAGAACCCTGCGGAGGAATTGTATCTACTTCGATTTTCACCCTGAGTTTTTCTCTCTCCTGGTGACTTAAATTGGCTTCGTATAAGATTCTCTCGAATTTTACAAATACTGATTGAACCGTATCTACATAATTTCCTTTCAAACTCAACTGATAACCTTGCATTTCTAAATGTCTTTTTAACTTATTGACACTGCTTCCTAAATCAAATTGGCTACCCTCCCGGAAGTGAAAATCCAGGTCTTCTGAAAACCTTCTTAAATCAAAAAGGATTCTTAAGGCTGTGCCACCGTGAAAAATGAGATTATCAAGTGCGTTCTGCTCAAACAATTCCCTTAGAATTACATGCTGAAGATATTCTCTTAATTTATTAAGGGAAAGGCGGAGATCCTTCTCATCTGCTGCAATGGATAATGCCCTGTCTTTCATTCCATCTCCTCTGCGTAAATCTCTATAAAACGACTTACCCCCCTGCTTACCTTTGGACTTCCAAACCTGCTTGAATATTCAAGCAGGTTTCCTCTCTTGATTTTCTCCAGATTTTGAAACCTCATCTCCACAATTCTCTCCTCAGTCCATTCTCCTTTCATAAAGTAAAAAAGGTCGAGAAAAACCTTCTCGGGTTCAGCCAGCATGAAATTTTCCTGGGGGTTAGTACTTCTTCTTTCCGGATAAATTTCGTATCCCCATAATCTCTCCTTCTTAATTGAGTGATACTTAAAAACACCTATTGGTGTTTTCCATCCTGCAGTTTTCCTTGGAGTGACTGCTTCATAAATATAGGTTGATTCAGGAATAAACCCATAAATGTCAAGGGCTGTCCTAAGGCTCACATAAGAAGGTCTGTATAGATAATTTGAAATATATCCGGAAGTAGGTTCAATTTTTCGATACTTCTCCGGAAGCAGGTATTTCTTGTGTCGAAGTTTCAGCAGTTTTCCCCTGCTCACCCAGCGTGAAAGGCGTGCTTCTATTTGTCCCCGGGGCTCCTTGAAAATGATGTGAACTTCATCACTCTCAAAAAACGGTCTGTCTCCAAATAAATCTATTAATTCTTCATAATTCATTTCTGTTTCCTACCATTATTGGTAAGTTATAGAAATATAACATACATCTAACTAAGGAATTGTCAAGGGGGGTTGGGTTTATTGGGTTCGTGGAGTTCGTGGGGT
>JAGLZA010000006.1 GCA_023131835.1 Caldifarciminota bacterium | reverse complement strand
CTATGGGGTCGGGGGTTGACTTTGTGACAATAGAGATTAGTATAGTTATATGAGGAAATCAAGATTTACATATAAGGGTGCATATCATCATGTGATGGCTAGGGGAGTGGATGGGAAGGATATATTTTTTGACTACAAGTTAAGGGAATATTTCTTAAAGGTTTTAGCAGAGGAATCAGGCAAATATAGAATCAGGATACTTGCATACTGTATTATGGATACTCATTATCATTTAATAATACAGAATTCGTCAGGAAAGATGTCAGACTTTATGAGGCAGTTAAACGGGAATTATGGTATAAATTACAGGGTTAAAAATGGAGGAAAGGGACATATATTTCAGGATAGATATAAATCTACCTTAATTCAGAAAGATAATTATTTGGATATGGCAGTTATCTATGTTTTATTGAATCCGGTGAGGGCAGGTATAGTTTCTGATCCATATAAATATAGATGGTCCAGCATAAATGAATATTTTATAGAAGAAAGGTCAGATATTGTAGATAATAAACTTGTTGAGGATTTATTCTGGAATAGGAGTAAATTCACAAAACTGCTTGAGGAATGGGCAAGTAAAAATCTAGAAGTTAAGAATACGAGATTGGGTGAAGTAATAGGAGAAAGAGATTTTATAAAGGAATCAATAAAGGGATTTAACAGAAGAAAGACTAAGGGTAAATCAAGAAGAATGAGGAGGGGGGATTATATATTTGAGGAAGCGGACGAAGTGATAAAGATTTTTGAAAAAGAAAAAGGGCTTAAGATGGATAAAATAAAAACAAATACCTTAAATGGCAAAGAGTTGAGGTCAGAGCTTTTGGTATTGTTAAAGGACAGATCAGGACTAAAGTACAAAGAGATAATGGAATATCCATTGTTCAAATCGCTTAAATATTCCTCTCTTAGTCAATTGTATAAGAGAAGTAGGAAAAGATTAGAAGGATAAAGAAATTAAAGCCATAAAGTCACAAAGTCAACCCCCGACCCCACAGCTCACAGCACAGCATTATTCAACCTGACCCCTGATTTCCATATTGTCTATCAGCCTTGTCCTGCCTATGTGGACTGCCATGAGGATTCTGTTTGATACCCCAACTTTTTTTACCCTTTTCAGGGTTTCAGGCTCAACGAATTCTATATATTCTACACGGGGATGTTTCCTTCCTTCAATAATCTTTATCATTTCTTTTTTTAGGGCGTCAACATCCGTCATCCCTTTATTTACTAATTGTTGTGCTTCTTTCATTGAGTCATAAAGCACTGTGGCATTCTTTCTCTCCTCAGGATTCAGGTATCTATTTCTAGAACTCATCGCAAGCCCATCTCTTTCGCGAACAATAGGGGATGAGAGTATCTGAATAGGAATATTTAGATCCCTCACCATTCTTTTTACTATGACCAATTGCTGGTAATCCTTTTCCCCGAAAACAGCGATATCAGGTTGCACTATCAAAAGGAGCTTGATGACAACTGTTGTTACACCTCGAAAATGCCCGGGTCTGCTACTCCCGCAGTAGTTTTTGGAGAATTTCTCAACCGCCACATAGGTTTCGTAGTCTTCGGGATACATTTCTTCTCTTGAGGGAATAAAGGCAACATCTACCTCCTCATTCTCTAATAATTGCAGATCCCTTACTTCCTCCCGGGGATATTCCTTATAGTCTTCACCAGGCCCAAACTGAGTGGGATTAACGAATATAGAGACAACCACACTGTCAGAAACCTCCCTTGCCTTTCGCACAAGACTTAAGTGCCCTTTGTGAAGAAACCCAAGGGTTGGGACAAGCCCAATTATTGAATTGTTTGCTCTCTCTTCCTTCGACCATTCTCTTTGTTTCTTTATTTCACGAATTGTCCTCATTGTTCTATTGAGAAATAATTTATTCCGGAACTAATACTCCTTATTTCCTCTTTTAATAACATAAAATGATTAGGATATTTGATAAAATCAATCTCATTGGCATTTACAATAAGAACAGGACTTGTGCGAAAGTGGAAGAAATATTCATTATAGGATTGAATAAGTTTTTTTAGATATTCTTCGCTCATACCTATTTCAAAGCTTCGGCCTCTCTTCTCAATTCGTTCCATTATTGTTTCAAGATTTGCCTGAAGATAAATGATAAGATTTGGACTCATTATATTTTGATGAAGCAGATTGTATATCTTGTCGTAGAGTGCCCTTTCTCTCTTTTCTAAATTTATATATGCAAATATCTTATCTTTATCAAAGATATAGTCTGATACGATTCTTTTCCTGAAGAGGTCCCTCATTGTCAGATTGCGCAGTTCATTATACCTGGACAGGAGGAAGAAAATCTGAGTGGGAAAGGCATACCTCTCCGGATCCTCATAGAACTGTGGTAGGAAGGGATTCCCGTCCACATCTTCCATAACTGCCTTTGCGTGGTATTCCCTGACAAGCAAGGTTGCAAGGGTAGTTTTCCCTACTCCTATGACACCTTCTACTGCAAGATAATCCCAGTTTTCCATACCTTCTTCTCATCCGAACATTCTTTTAGAAGTTCCTGGATCGTCTTACCTGTTAGGGGGTCTCGCTCATCCTTTGCTATCTCGGATAGTGGTTCTAAGTAAAATCTTCTTTTCTTGAGATGTATATGAGGAACTTCAAGTTTTGAGTTTTTATATATCGTATTACCACCTAATAATATATCTATATCAATTATTCTGGATTCCCACCTCTCTTTTCTTTCCCTTCCCATGTCCTCTTCAATTCCCTGGAATAATTGAAGGAGTTTTTGTAATTGCGTTGCTGTTTCAATAGATACGCAGGCATTCAAGAATTCAGAAAGGTCTTCTCTACCCCAGGGTTCTGTTCTGTATATATGTGACCCTTTTGTTTCTCCGATTTCAGATATCCTTTTATATGCTTCAAGGAGATTTTTTTCGCGGTTATCAAGATTTGAGCCAAGGGATAGGTATATCTTCATTCCTCTATTGCTGCCTCTGAAAATTCAACTTCACCTGGCAACGGCGGGTTGGGCTTTCTCACCCTTACCTTTACTCTACCAGCATTGTCGATTGTCTTTAATTGTTTCCATATCCTGTATACAATTGATTCTATCGTATAAACTTCCTCTTCAAGAGCAAGGCTTATATGATTGTAGATTGTCTTGAAATCGATCCCGTAATCAGGATTATCTCTCTGTGCTACCTCCAGAAAATTCGTTTCTATCTCAAGGTCAATTAGTATCTTCTGTGGTTTTTTTCTTTCGTTCCCAAAACCACACACCCTCTCGAATATAATACCTGACAGTCCTATAGTCTTCATCTTTTTGATTATAATGAAGAATGCTAATTATGTCAAGCAATTTCCTGCCCCTCCCTCCAGATTATTTGCCACAGAGGACACAGAGCACACCACCACCCTTATTTTTTTCTCGCAAAGACGCAAAGGGAATTAGTAAAATAGTTAATTAGGAGCGAACCCTACGAACCCTATGAACTC
>JAGLZA010000059.1 GCA_023131835.1 Caldifarciminota bacterium | reverse complement strand
AAGATAAAGACAAAGAGTTGGTGGGTTAGTTGACAAATAGCACAACATCGTGGACTATTTCTTATAAGGAAGAGTATATTTAAATTCATGAATTAAGTCATCAAATAGAAATATTCTTAGGACTTCTTCTTTTAAATCAATTGTTGCTTTAACATATTCGTATTGACAAGCTAGTTTAACGTAGAATTTCTCACCGAAAATTTTTAGGATCTTATCACTTCGGATGAATCTTATTAAATGAATTTTACCTTTTCTTTGGTGATTAATTTTCGAGATTTCGAAATCTTTCTCAAGTAAATTGAGCTTAAATTTTAACTTTTCTTCAAAAGCTTTAGGTGTTAAACCTTTTAAAACACTATAACAGTGATTACTATTATGGAAAGTCTCAAATTTCCTTTCTTCTCTGTAGAGGTGATTTGAGTTTTTGAAACGCTGAGATCTGAAGAAACTTTTATCCCATACATCGTTGAAGTGTTCTATTTCAGCCATCCGCCAGGGTTCGCTAAAAGGTACAAAGACTGGCTCTATTCCCAGGAAAAGGCATAACCTTATAACTCTGCTAAACCATCTGGGGCGTCTAGTAGAGCCTGCAAATACCTCTTGATTATCAAATTGACAATGAAATGGAATTCCCAGTGTTTGCCACACTTCAATTAGGGCATTTATCACGTTAGATGCATTCCTGAAGGGAATACTTTTAATCTTTACTTTATGCCTGAATACATCCATTGCATTAACTGAATATAGACGTTCTTTGGTATAAATATACCTTGGCCCGACCAGATCTACCTGGTGAAGTTTATTTGGGCAATCTATTACAATCAACGGATAAACCTTTCCTTTTGGTTTATATCCCTTTTCTCGTTTTTTAATTAAGTTGTTTCTTTTTAATATCCTATTGATAGTCCATACCGGAGGAGGTTTAATATTAAGCTTTGTTAACTCCCATCCTATTGCTGAAGCACCAATTTGAGCATATTTTGTGTTTTCTAATCGCTTTCTTATATTGATGATTAATTTCTCTATATTAGCCTCTACACTTTCATTAACAGTCTTAGGAGCCCTGGATGAGTCCTCATACCACAGTTCGACTCCATTGCGAAATCGCTTAAGCCACTTAAAGAACCAGCTCTTAGACCTGCCTAAATTACTGTAAATACTTAAAGATTTTTCTCCTTCTATATATTTAGTAATCGCTTTTACACGTAATTCTTCTTCTTTTTTATTCATCAACCTTAGCCCCCTTTTTTTGGTTAAGGTTAGAATGAATAAACCTCTACGTCAATTGAAAAGAATAGGAATAAGTTTACAAAAGTCCACGATGTTGTGCTATGAAATAAGTTTACAAAAGTCCACGATGTACTGCAACTTTTTAGTCCACGATGTTGTGCTATTTGTCAGTTAGTCGGTTGGTCGGTTCCTCC
>JAGLZA010000058.1 GCA_023131835.1 Caldifarciminota bacterium | reverse complement strand
TACGCTCGGTGTTTGACAGATAAGACATGATGAAAAAAGTTAAGAGGAGCGAAGATGTCATACTGTCAAACAACCGAGCTTTTCACCTATTGACAGATATGACAAAAGAAGTCCAATGTCAGGAGTCGTGAGTCGGTAAGAGTTCATGGGGTTCGTGGGGTTCATGGAGTTCGTGGGGTTGAAAAGAAGTCCAAAGCCCAAAGCCATGAGTCAGGAGTCGTGAGTCCTGTGTCATGAGTCAAGAATTGGAAGCCCAACCCCCACACCCGAGATTGCTTCGTCGCTTCGCTCCAATGAAAAATAGTTAAATGGTTGAATAGTTGAGTGGTTAAGTAGGTAAAACCGAAAAAGATCGAGGCCAGAAGGCCTCTTCCACAAGATTGATTCAGAGTCGGGGTAAAAGAGTTGGTGAGTTAGTCGGTTGGTCGGTTCCTCCCAGACCTCCACAGGGGTTTAGGGGTTCGGGGAGAAAATCAAAAGGAAAAATCGACATTCATACCCCAGAAGAGGTATCCATAAGGCACATCCCGCATTCCCAGAAAAGATTCTACTTCAAGTATTTTCAGGGCTAATTCAAGATCAAATTCTCCGCTGTGGAATGCTCCTGATATTATAGGAGTGATCCTGTCGTGATAGAATGAATGTGAAATCCTCCCCCCCACTCCTCCTCTCGGCAAGGAGTCCTCCACCGAATAGGTGATGAAGGCATTAAGGATATCCGTTCTAAATGAGAGATAACTTTCCTTACCCAGTTCGATATCCCCTATCACCGTCTTAAGACCAATAGAGGGGGTTTCTGAAATAACACAATAAATAGAACTCTCAAGGGAAAGGACATAAAGGGGAGAAACATACCACTCCGTCATCTCCCACTTCCTTTCGGCATACGAACCCTCACCAACCAACTCAGCCATAATCAGAAATACAGGGTCAATAGGCCTGAAGAGATAGGAAATAAACTGCTTCTCCGGAGTAGAACCAACACGAAAATCTCCTACTTTAAGATAACCCAACCATCTATCTTCTGTTGTCCCCATAAAGAGATAGGGAGAATTTAAAGAGATGCTCTTTGTATTACCATAGATAGAAAGGGATAAATCTACTTCTCTTCCTTTGATATCTAACGGAAGAAATAGATTCCCATACCCTTTCAGGTCCTCACCATAAATATGAAGCCCCCATAATCCTCCGTTTATATCCCCCCATTCTAAAGTCCTGTTAAAATTGAGATGTAGGAATTTATAACCATTATTTACCATTCTAAAGAAGGAATAAGGGATATCTGATGTAATCCTCTTAGAGGTCAGAAGAAAGATGTCTTCTTCTCCCAGGATAGACCTTGTATAGTAGTTCTGGAGGGTAAATTGCCCTATAACAGAATCTCGATAGGGATACAAACCAACATAAGATTCTCTCTGACTCCAACTAAAACGGGAAAGATCGCTATTTGGTAACGGAGCGATAATAAAGGGCACCTGGATATACAATAACTGATAGCCTATAAATGCTAACTGATGCATTGAACCTCTACTTCTAATCTCTTCTCAAATTTTCCTTTTGAGGAATAGGTGGGTTTGAAAATTAGTTCTATCCTGTATCTGCCTTCCCCGACCAGCTTACCATCTTCATTTAGTGTATCCCAGAGTAGATAATTTTGTCCCAGATCCATGATCCGCCCAAAATTCATTTCTCTTATCTTCCTGTTCTTTGAATCGTAAACAATAACAGATAGGTCTGCTGGTTGGGTTAGATAGTAAGAGATTGTAACTCCTTCCCCTGGTTTGAATACTCCGGGTTCGGCCCCTTTTATCCACGCATCCACTCCCACCCAGAAATATTGAATGCTTCTCTTGTCAGCAATAAACACCTGACCAAATCTCCGCCAGATTGTAATACCTTTTGGGTAAAGAAATTCTTTGTCCCTGGTTCCCCTTCTGCCAAATTTCGTTATATAGGTGAGATCACTCTCAAAAAGATGCACACAATGATTATAACTATCCGTGACCCAGATCATCCCGTAATAGTCTATAGCGACAGATTCAAATTGAACCTTAAGATAACTAATCTCATCCCCATCTATTACCGATAGGACTTTCCCTTCTGCAGATACCTTTGTAAGCCTGAATTTGTTTGAATCAATTACTACAACGAAGGATTCGGAACATCTAAGCCAGCGTTCTCTCTCACCTACAGCAATTATACCTGTTGGATGGTCAAAGCCGGTGAGCTCTGATATGAATTCCCCCTGATGGTCAAACACCTGTATTCGATTATTACCATAATCGGATACATACACCTTATTAGAGGTCACAGAAATCTGTCTTGGATCATCGAAATACCCTTTCAGGATACCGAAACGACCAAAAGCCTTAAGATAATGCAGGTTTTTACCATCAAAAGAGAAGAGTGCTATCCTGTTTCTCATCCTATCAACCACCCAGAGCGTTCCCGAAGGGGTTACTTCACAATCCGAAGGATACCAGAGTGCGTTATCCCCAACAACCGGTGATTTATAAATACCAATATCTGTTAGACCGATATTATAGAGTATTGAATTCCTCCTGCGATCCACAATAAATATGGTGAGTTCATCGTCATCTCCGGAAGTGGTAGGATTATCAAGAACTTTGAGCTTTGCTGCTGATAACCCTGATATATCACTCAAGTCTAAGGTTCTACCAGTTGCTAATCTGAGATGGGATAGTGTTCCTTTATGGTATCCCAAGGTGTGTGAAAAAGGAGGATATACCAGAGTGGTGGGGTCATTGAGAGTCAGAAGAAGAAGTATCAACATCGTGTGATTCTAAAAACCAGTGAATAATAGCAAGAATTATACCTATGGTAACAAATGAATCAGCCACATTAAAAGTAGGCCAATAAAACCGATTAACACCTACTCTTATGAAATCCACAACTTCCCGATAGAGTAATCTGTCCGTTAGATTTCCAAGAGCCCCGCCAATTATAAAGGAAACCGCTATCAGAAAAAGGGGCCTCTCAGCAACTATAAATAGATATATCACAAAGATAAAAGCTACAATGGTGAGTATTGTGGAAATCATAGGCCCGCCAAAGTGTAATCCAAATACGGAATTGGGATTCCTTATATAGGTAAAATAAACTACATTACCTATAATACTTTTTGACTGTCCCAACCACATAGAGTTAATAATCCACTTCTTTGTCAACTGGTCTAATATCAAGATCACCAGGGAAATAGTAAGAAAAGGAATCTTCCTTTTAGTACTTAAAATTCCGCTTTCTTCCAATTCGTTTTCTCCCTATTCTCCGCACAGGATTTACAGTATCTTGTATAGGATATCGCTTTTAGCCTTTCTTTATTTATCTCTCCCTCACAATCCACACAGATACCATAGGTCTTATCCACAATTCTCTGAAGGGCAGCATCTATATCCTTAAGGTCCTGGGTATATTGACTAATCATATATGAATCTCTATCACGCCTGCTTTCAATATCCGACACATCTGCAATATGGGTAGGAAAGGGTGTAGATTCCTCTCCGGTTTCCAGGGGATTCTCTTCAACCTTTGGTTCTAAATCCCGAATCTCTTCCAATACCTCCTCCCTCTTTTTCTGCAGTAATTTATGGAAATATTTATAATTCAATCCCTTACTCAAAAACCCCTCCTTTCACTATATTAACACATCTCTCACATAACTTTGGAAACTGGTTGTCTGATCTTACGGTTTTAGAATACATCCAGCACCTTTCACATTTATCCCCTTCTGCCCTTTCCACCCCATAACTACCATACTCTCCATCATAGGAATATTTACTATCAATCTTATCAACCAATTCCACCTGAGACACGATAAGGAACTCAGGTAGATACTCCTCAAACTCTCTTAATTCCTCATGGTCACTCTTAATCAAGACCTTAGCCTCAAGGGAATTACCCACAAAATTATCCTCCTGAGCTGGTTCAAGCACTTTGTGAAATTCATCTCTAACCCTGCGCAATTTATCAATCTTTCCCTTTAATTCCTCATCCTCCTCATTCAATTCCCTGGGTTCAGGGAAATCTGCGAGAAAAACAGAATCATCGCTAAAAATATTCTGCCACACCTCCTCGCTGGTAAACGAGAGTATGGGTGAAAGAATAATAGCGAAACTCCTTATCAAATGATAAAGGACTGTTTGAGCACTCCTCCTCTTATGAGAATCCTTTCCTTCTACATATAAACGGTCTTTTAAGATATCCATATAGAAGGAAGAGAGCGTGGAAACTATGAAATTATATACTTCTCTATATACACGATGATGAGCGATATTTTCATACTCTTTATCGACAATCAAAAGAAGTTGATTCAGTTCAATCCGGATATAACGGTCAAGAGGTAATAATTCATCTAAAGGGAGTAGATTTTCTTCTGTGAAATCAAATAAATTTCCAAGCATAAACTTGAAACTGTTTCTGATCTTTCTGTAAGCATCAACCAATCTCTCGATTGTCTCTCTCCCATATTTAACATCCTGTGTCCAATCCATCGAAGCAACCCAGAGGCGAAACACATCTGCTCCAAATTCCTCGATGATCTCAGCTGGTGATGTCACATTCCCAAGGGATTTATGCATCGTTTGCCCCTTCTCATCCAATACCCAGCCATGGGTGACAACTGTATTGTAGGGAGCAATATCTTTTAAAGCCATAGAGAGCATTATTGTGGAATTATACCAACCCCTGTGTTGATCTGGTCCTTCGATAAACATATCTGGTGGCCAGTCCTTTTCCTCAAGACCGATAAATGGACTCACACCAGAATCAAACCATACATCAAGGATATCTGTTCCTTTTCTGAAATCAGAACTCCCACACTTCTTGCACTTAGTATCCTTCGGGAGTAACTCAGAAGATTCTAATTCAAACCAGGCATCCGCAGATTCTTTTTTGAATATCCCGGCAATATGTTCGATTATCTCAGGGGATAGCAACGCTTCTCCACAATTAGAACAGAAGAATGCTGGTATACTGACACCCCATAAGCGTTGGCGGGAGATACACCAATCGGGACGATCCCTTACTGCTGCAAGCATCCTTTGTTGACTCTGAGAAGGATGCCACCTGACTTCTTCTACTGCATCGATTACCCTGTCTCTCAGAGCGTTATGGTCAACAGATATGAACCACTGTTCTGTTGCCCGAAAGATTAATGGAATCTTACAGCGCCAGCAGATTGGATAATTATGCTCAATAGTTTCAATATGCACTAAATTGTTTTTCTCATTTAATATCTTAACGACCTTTTGAGAGGCTTCATCTGTAGTCAATCCCTCAAAATCAGGTGCATCATCAGTAAATCTTCCTCTTTCATCCACAGGGGAAAGGATATCAACACCATATTTCTTCCCGAGGACATAGTCCTCCCTTCCGTGTCCTGGCGCTATGTGAACCACACCGGTCCCTTCATCCATAGTAACGAATCTGGCAAGAAGAACAGGGGATTCTCTATCAAGGAAGGGATGTTTGAATCTAAGATGGTCCAGACCTTCTCCCTTTAATTCCTTTACAACATTGACACTCTTCCAACCCGCTTTCTCACTATTTTCTTCGAGTAGATCCAACGCAAGGAGATATCGCTTTCCATCTGCTTCAACCACTACATAAGTATGGTCAGGATGAACCGCAAGAGCAAGGTTGGATATGATGGTCCAGGGAGTAGTGGTCCAAACGAGCGCATTAAATTCCTCACCCATCATCTCGAATATGAGTGAAGGCGAATCCAGAACCTTATATTCAATCTCTGATATTGCAAGGGCTGTCTCACACTGTGGACACCAGTGAACAGGCATATATCCCCGATATACAAAGCCTTTTCTTACTGCTTCGGCAAGTATAGTCAATTCCTTGCCTTCATAATAGTTACTCATAGTAATGTATGGATTATCCCATTCTCCAAGAATACCCAGCCTTTTAAATTCTTCCATCTGGACATCAACCCACCCGGAAGCAAATTCCCTGCACCTTTTCCTGATGGCAAGGACATCATCCTTGTTTTCAAACTCTTTAATCACGATATTCTCTATTGGCATACCATGGGTATCCCAACCCGGCCTATATGGAGTATAGTATCCCTTCAACATTCTGGATTTGACGGTTATATCTTTGATTACCTTATTCATAGCCTGCCCAAGATGAATATTATTATTGGCATAGGGTGGTCCATCGTGAAGAACGAACTTCTTCTGACCTTCTCTTTTCTTTAATGCCTCTTTATAAATATCTTTTTCGTCCCAGAACCGAATAATCTGGGGTTCCCTTTTAGAGAGCATTGCCCTCATTGGAAAATCAGTGCGGGGTAAATTTAAAGTCTTTTTTAGATCCACTATTCTTCTAATAGTTTGAAATACATCTGTAGACTCTTGTTGTCCGGATCCAACTCATATGCCTTATCCCATATCTCTTTTGCCATCTCATTATTGTCTTCTTTATGATAACAAAGCCCCAATTTTACAGCAGCAGGGATGTAATTCTTACTTCTTAACAGAGTCTCTTTTAATACCTCTTTTGCTTCTTCAAAATTACCCATATTCATTAACATCTCTCCGAGAAAGGTTCGGATATCATGGAAATTTGGAGCAAATCTGAGAGCTTTTTTTAATTCCTCAGCCGCTTCGTCGAATCGTTCTATAGCTGCATAAAGAGTAGCAACATCCTTATGAGCATTGGCAATTCGGGCTCGTATAGAGAATTCGACCTTTTCAACTTCTGATTCCCTGCCCATCTCAAGCGATTCTGCTATTTCAAATTCCCGGTTTGCCTCATCCAGTTCTCCAAGCTGATTTAAACTAAGAGCAAGGTTAATATGAGCCTCGATATATTGCGGATTCAACTCTATAGCTTTTCTAAGATACTCCACAGCCTTTTTATATCTGCCTATCAGGCTCAATGACACACCCAATAAATTATTAATATCGGGATAGTCAGGATTCTTCTCCAGTGCTTTCTGTAAATTGTAAAAAGCCTTCTGATACTCCCCTTCCTCTATATTCCTTTTACCTTCTTTTAAATAATCTTTTTCATTACTCATTCTACACTCCTGTTTTGTTTGTTTATATACAGAAAAATTCCTTTATGTCAACCCTAATGTTTATTTTTATCTTTACGGAAAATTTTTAGTTGCCCACCCCGTTTATAGCCACGGTTCCTGCACGGTTTAAGAAAGTTGTTTGTTGCCCCTCCTCCCACCTTTTTTTGCCACGGTTCCTGCACGGTTTGATATTGAGTCGAGAGTCGAGAGTCATCAGTCGAAAGTCCCACCCAGAGCCCAAAACCGTTTTTTGACACTAATTTTTTTACACCCTCCACCCCAATTTATGCCACGGTTCCTGCACGGTTTGATATTGAGTCGAGAGTCGGGGTAAAAGGGTTGGTGAGTTGGTAGAGTTCGTGGGGTTCGTGGGGTTCATAGAGTTCGTTGGGTTGAAAAGAAGTCCAAAGCCCAAAGTCATGAGTCGTGAGTCG
>JAGLZA010000057.1 GCA_023131835.1 Caldifarciminota bacterium | reverse complement strand
GCATTGTGTTTGCCATAAGTGGTGGGTTGGGTTTTATGATTGCCATGATTCTCATTGCCGGGATAAGGGAGAGGTTGGATAATGCTCCGATACCTGAATCCCTTAAAGGGCTTCCAATATCATTTATTACAGCAGCCCTTATGGCACTTGCTTTCCTTGGCTTTTCAGGCTTTATGGGCCTGTCTCTGTGAGATTAAAGGAAAGATTATTTTCCTATCTTGAAGATGAAATAGGTGATAAGCGGATTCTGGTACATCCACCTTATCCTGGAGAACTCCTTATCGCGTATGGCTTAAAGGGACAGGGCCCACTTGTTCTTTTGACCAATGAGAATCCATTAAAGGTAAAACGGGATGCTGAATTCTTTTTAGATAAGGTCTATCTCCTATCAGAGGAGACTCTTCCTGAAGCTGCCTCAGCTATAGAGGATAAAGGTTTTGATTTGTTGGTTTTGAATGAGAAAGCCCTCAAATTGAATATTCCGAAGCAGGAGGAAATACACTTAACTGTAGGTGAAGATTTTCCTTTAGAAGAATTTATCTATTACCTGGATGAAGGAGGTATGGTTCAGAAAAGCCGTGTTTATCAAAAAGGAGAGTATGTCACAAGGGGTGGCATTATTGACCTGTGGACTGCGAATATTGAAAGACCCTTGCGAATAGAACTGGAAGATGAAAAAGTGGCTTCTCTTCGCTTCTTTGAACCATCCACACAATTATCAGTAGAGAAGCTCAAAGAGATAAATCTCTTAGTGGGCACAAAAAATTGCATCCCTCTGGAGACCGCTTTGAGTAAGTTCTTTAAGATAGGTCCCGGAGCAGAAGGATTCGAGCCAGATGTTCGGTTTGAGATGGTTGGACATTCTCTCCGTTTTCTTCCGACTCCATTTTTTCACAGAGACCTTTCGGGTTTCAAAAGGGAACTAAAGGCTCTTGATGATTATAAAGTATTTATAGTTGTTGACACGCCAGGGGAGATAGAAAGACTTAAAGAACTATTTGTAGATGAATTCCCTTCTATTAATTATATAAAAGCCTCCTTATCCAAAGGATTCATTTTTGACGATCTCAGGATAGCCTTCTTCACGGAAGCTGACATATTTGGTCTACTTCGAGTCCAGAGAGAGAAGATAACCCGAAAGATAAAGGCAGAAGAGGAAAGGGTTTTTATTCAAGGCGATTATGTAGTTCATGAGGATTTTGGCATTGGGCTTTTCCAGGGATTGGAAAGGATAGAGATAGATAAGAGGGAGATGGAATGTTTGGTAATAAAGTATGGGGATGATAGTAAGGTCCTTATCCCCGTAGAGAAATCCTATCTTGTGAGCCAGTATATTGGTGGAGGTGATAAAGAACCGACACTTTCTTCTCTATCCAAAAGTAAGTGGGAGAAGAAAAAGAAAAAGGTTAGAGAAGATTTACAAGAACTGGCTGAATCTATGCTGAAATTATATGCAAGAAGAGCTGCAGCAAAGGGATATACCTTTAGTGGGAATACCCAGATGCAGAGGGAACTTGAACTTTCTTTCCCTTTTGTAGAAACAAGGGACCAACTTGAAGCTATACAAGAAGTATACAAGGATATGGAGAGTTATCAACCTATGGACCGTCTCCTCTGTGGCGAGGTGGGTTTTGGAAAGACGGAAGTTGCACTGAGGGCAACCTTCAAAGCAGTTAATGATTCAAAACAGGTTGCCCTACTTGCACCTACAACAATCCTTGCCGAGCAGCATTATCAAACGTTTAAAAGACGCTTAATTCCCTTCCCTGTCAATCTGGAACTACTCTCTCGATTCACGCAAGATAGAGCAAAGGAGATACTCAAGAGGATAGAGAAAGGTGAATGTGATATAGTGATTGGGACTCATAAATTATTGGCATCATCACTTAATTTTAAGAACCTTGGATTATTGATAATAGATGAGGAGCAGAGATTTGGGGTAAAACAGAAGGACAAACTGAAGAAATTAAGAGTGAATATTGATGTCCTCTCTATGAGTGCAACCCCCATTCCGCGGACTCTTCAACTCTCTTTCCTTGGAATACAGGACCTTTCACTTATAGAAAGTCCTCCTGAGGGTAGACGTGGTATAATAACAGAGGTTATCAGATGGGATGAGGATGTAATAAGAGATGCTATTCTCAAGGAACTCGAAAGAGGGGGACAGGTTTTCTTCGTTCATAATAGGATACGGAGCATTTATCTCGTAGAAGAGAAGTTAAGGAGGATTATCCCTGAAAGCAGTATAGTAATAGGGCATGGGCAACTCCCTTCTCTCATCCTTGAAAAAAGGATGACGGATTTTATTGAAGGTAGATTTGATATACTCTTGTCTACTGCCATAATAGAGTCAGGGCTCGATATGCCAAATGTAAATACTATAATAATTGATAAGGCGCAAAGGTTTGGTCTTGCAGATCTTCATCAACTGAGGGGAAGGGTTGGTAGGTCCCTGCGACAGGGATATTGTTATCTCATTGTTGAAGGCAAAACAACTCAGGATGCAAAAAGGAGGATTGCAGCTATAAAGACCTATTCTGAACTGGGCTCAGGTTTTAAGATATCTATGAGGGATATGGAGATTCGGGGGGCAGGAGAGATATTGGGGGCAAGGCAGCATGGGCATATTTCTACAGTTGGATATGATCTATATATAAAGATGTTAAGGGAAGCAATAAGCGAGGTAAAGGGAGAGAAGGTTAAGGGACCACCCGAGGTTGAGGTATCACTTCTCGGTTCCTTCTTCATTCCCACCGATTATGTATCCTCACAAGAGGAAAGGATTGCACTATACAGGAAGATTTCATCTGCCGAAGGTTTTGAAGAGGTGGAAAAGTTAAGGGAAGAGATTGCTGATCGTTTTGGCAGGTTACCACTCAATGTAAAAAGGATACTCAGATGGGCAAGGATAAGGTTAATGGCTGAAAAGGCTGGTATCAAGAAGATAAAAGAAGGTATAAAGGAATTCCAATGTGAGTTTGAAAGAGAACTTTCAAAAGATGATATAAGAAGTCTGGTATCCAGTATCCAGGGCCTCCGATTCTCCTATAGAGAAAATCTCACTGTCTTTGTCCCGAGGAATTCCCTATTTCCTTTTTTTGAAGAATTGATGTAGGGGCGAGATAAAGTCCTCTCACTTTTTTCGACACAGATTTCCACTGATGAATACAGATTTTTTGCCCTTCCTCCTACCTTATAGCCACGGTTCTACACGGTTTTGTAGGGGTTCGATTTATCGAACCCGAAGCTAAAAGGGCGTGATAAATCACGCCCCTACATAAGGATGGGCTATTTCAACTAACAGCTTTTTTTATTATCCTGAGTGTATATTTAGTTAAGTGGTTGAATTGTTGATTAGTTGAGTAATCGTCTTCTACCTCCGACCATATTCAATTTGACTATTTGACCGTTTAACTATTTAACTAATTCCCTTTGTGTCCTTCGTGTCTTCGTGGTGAATGAACTAATCAATCCTTGATATCGTTCTACCTACAGTAATTCCTATCGTTGCACCCAAAAATACATCAGATGCCCAGTGTTTGTCCTTTTTTATTCGCGAATATCCGACCATTATTGCAGTTCCGTAACACAGGATGTCAATAAGCAGATTATCCGTTTCAGCGGCTATATAAGATGCAATCCCGAAGGCAAAGCCTGTATGAGATGATGGTAGAGACAATCTGCCGGCATCTAAATTGGGTCCTGTGAATTGATAAGGACCCTCATCCAGATAGGGTCTCTTTCTTCCAGTTGCGAATTTTATAAGATAGGTAAAACCGGTTGAGATGAGAGCACTCTCTGTGGCGCGCAGGGATAGGTGTTTAATCCTGTCATTATCAAGGATACAACCAATGATAAATCCTCCCCCCAAAAGTCCAATACCATACTCACTACCAAAGGGGTCAAAGATGCGGGTGATGTCCTCCATCCCTTCATTATGGGCAAGGGCATCTTTCCTTATTTCACTATCAAGAAGGAAGATTAGACTCGTTGTAGTAGCAATTCCTCCACATTTGACATAATCGCTTCCTTTCCAGCGTAAAGGAGAAGTGATAAGATGGGTGAGGTCATCCCTTACTGTAGTCAGAACACCCTTTTCATTGCTCGAAAACAGGATAAGGATAATTATAAACACATTATCAGGATAATCACTTAGTAAAGGATGTCAAGCATAATTGTAGAGCACACTACCCCCCATTTTTTTTAACCACAGAGGACACGTCGCTTCGCTCCAATTGAAAATTGAAGAATGCAGAGTGCAAAATGCAAAATTCCTCTCCACCCAGCCATTTATTCGCAGATTTTGGAGTAGCAGAGCTTGCTCTGCGTTTTCTGGGAGCGTTCACCCCATTAGATATGAAATTATCTAACGGGGCAGGCTTGTAGAGGCAATTCATGAATTGCCACTACTACCAAAAGGGATGAGGGCTCCCCGCCCAAACGCACAACGCAATCAACACTATGAACGCAAAGAGCACCCCAACCCCAGTACGGTCGATTCCTCCCTACGGGGCAAGCAGAGCCCAAACCACTCCCCTTTGATTTTAGGTGTTTTAGAGGACACAGAGAAGAAATAAAATTGGTTGAGACTTTCATTTAAACACCTTTATTCTCAAGGGAAATTCATTGTTGATGGTTGCAATTACTGTATTAATAGTGTTTGGGAATAAAATTTTGGGGGGTAGGCAATGATTGTAGAGACGAGGCAATGTCTCGTCTCTACATCAGATTTGGTGAATCAAGCCCCTACGATTGGGCAAGATATATCTTACACCTGCAGAGGGCGAGGGAACCTCGCCCCTACATTTTGAAGTCGCGATTGGGAAGTCGCTCCTACAGAGGGCAAGATATATCTTGCCCCTACAATTGCGGGCGGAAATCCACGTTGCCCATACAAGGCATTATTTCCTATGCGAGCTTTGCGAGGAAAAGGGGGGAGGGAGAGGATTGCCACCTTGACATCTGTGGTTGAGTGGATATATTAAAACTACTGACGGAGAGTTTGAAATATTAAGGGATAATATAGAAGAAAGGAGGGAAGATGAAAAAAGTAATGTTAGGGTTGATGGTATTGTTCCTTGTGGTAGGATGTGCTTCCAAAGGAAAAGGTGGAATCTCAGCACCTGAGTGGTATCTTAACCCCCCTCAGGACCCAAATTATCTGTTTGGTGCTGCTACTTCTACCTCTCGTGACCTACAGATATCTCTGGATAAGGCAAAACAGGATGCAAGACTTTATGTTGCAGAGCAGATAGAATCCCATATCCAGGGTTTGATCAAGAAATTTGATGAAGAGGTGGGGAGAACCGAGGATTCTGAACTCCTCCAGCAATATACAAAGGTCAGCAAGAATGTGGTTGATCAGACATTAATTGGATCCAGAGTGAATAAAAGCAAGGTAAAGAAAGAAGGCGAAATGTATCGAGCCTTTGTATTGATGGAGGTTCCACTTGGAAAGGCGAGAGAGGACCTCCTTCGCCAACTGAAAGGTAATGATCATCTCTATACACGATTCCGAGCTTCTCAATCCTTTAAGGACCTTGATGAAGAGATTGAGAAACTCAGAGAGTTCAAGAAAGAACAGGGTTATTAAGGAGGTGAATAGCCCCCGAAGATTCTCCTGAAAAATATAATAGAATTTAATGTTTTTATTGTTATCTTTTTCACTCTCCGTCAGTTACAACTCTTTTGAATATCCGGAATGGTTTTTAAGGATGCCTGTAGGAAGGTCGGAACTCTTCGTTGTTGGATATGCTCCCCTTTATTATAATCTTTCATCGTCTATAGAAGAGGCAGCTGAGGTTGCAAGATATAAAATTATTATCGCATGGAGGGATTCAATCGTTGGTAAGAGAACTTATTCCCTCAGTCCATACGGGAAGTTTTATCATTCAGATAGCATCTTTGAGATAGTGGATACGAATGCAATAAAGGATGTGAAACTCTCAATTATTGATACTGCTATAGTAAAGAATATGGTTCTTATACTCGCTACAACTGGTAAAGAATTAGGTATTTCATCACCGATTATTTCAGATACTGCATGGGTCAGGAAGACACCGAAAATTCCTGGTTGGGTGTTAGAAACAGGTTTTGCTCCATTCTATGAATATGAACAGAGTTCCTGGCTTAATGCAGAAAAGGATGCACGGGTTTCGCTTGGTATGCTCATCAATTACCATCTTGAGGATTTAAAGAAATACAGGGAAACAAGTATCGATGGCGCATCCATCGAATCGGTAAATTGTGTGATCTCAGGTGTTTATACCCTTGCCCGCTATATCAACCGGAAGGAAGGGTATTGTAAGGTTATTATAGGGATAAGAAAAAAGTAGGAGGTTTGATGAAACGATTGCTTTTGCTGTTTGTTTTTGTTTGTTCAATTGGATTGTCTGGTTGGGAGTGGATTCCATTTAATAAGGAGATAAGCCGACCAGAAGAGCCATCCATCACCGGATTATCATTCGATAGAAATTCGGTATCATTTAGAGTGAATATCCACGGAGTCAGATATAAGACCGTTGAAACAGATTGGATGATAGACGGAACTGGTGAAGAATTTGTTCTCTTTTCGTTGCCTCTGAATGCTTATACAGGGGATATCGGAAAGCCAAAGTTACCAATGGTCACCCAGGTCATTGAGATTCCTCATAGTGCTGAATTAGAGGTAAGGATTACCAATTCAAAATATGAAGAAATTGCTATAACGGATTTAGGGATAGAAAAAAGGATTATGCCTGCTCTTGCTTCGGTTCCGAAGATAAAAGGTGAAAGACCACATTTTGTGCTTGATAAGGCAACCTATTCAACCAATAAATTCTGCCCGGAAAAATTGGCAATGATGGAGAAACATGAAGGTTATGCTCGAGGACATAGAGTAGCAACCATCCAATTATTCCCCATTCAGTATAATCCGGAATCAGGGAAGATTAGATATTATACTGAGATAGAGTTAGAAGTAAGTTTTATTGGAGGAGATATTGCAAAGACAATGGATGCCATCCGGAAGGATTATTCACAGGATTGGGAAGATTTTATCGATAGAATGGTCTTGAATCCCAATGTATTTGAAGATAAAGGCGTGGTTCCGCTTCCTATCTATTATGATATCTTTTACTCATCAGATTTCGTTGCTCCGGCTGAGAGTCTTTCCAACTGGAAGACCCAGAAGGGTTTTAAGGTGAGGATGTGGGATGCAACCGGATGGAATGCAACACAGATAGATGATACGGTTGAGGCACAGACTCCTCTGGCTACATATCTTGTTGTTATATCTGACCCCAATGCTTCCAATCCCATTCCTTCTGGTAGTGCATCTGCATATTCAGGGCAAACAGACCTCTATTATTCCGAGACCGATGGGACTGGCTATCTTCCTGACCTCTTCAAGGGACGAATCTCTGTAATGACTTTAGCTGAAGCCAACATTGTTGTTGATAAGGCGATAAGATATGAGAAAGCTATTTTTGGCACTGCCGGATATGATTGGTTGAAGAGAGCAACCTTTATTGCGGGATACTGTCCATACGGCAATCAGGTCATTGGTATGGCTACCAATTGGTACTGCAGGAACCTACTTGTTAATAATGCAGGTTATAATCCATCGGATGTGGATACTCTGGTAATAGCTTCCGGAGAAGAGCAAACAAGGGTCGTAAATGAGATAAACGAAGGAAATATATGGATGGTTTATACTGCCCATGGAGGAGTGACGGAATGGTCGGTTGGTTATACAGGTGCTTTAACTGTTTCAGAGCTTACCAGTCAGACTACCAACCAGGATATGTATACAATGCCCTGTGGTCATTGTTGTAGTGCCAATGATTTTGACTATTCTACTGATTGTTTTGGTGAGACATGGCCAAAGCTATCCAATCGTGGTGGTGTGTCATACTTTGGTAGTGTTCCTTCTTCATACTGGGATGAGGATGATTGGTTACAGAGGAGATATTTTGATGCCATCTATGCGGATTCGGTTCCCGGACGCCTATATGAAACAGGAAGATTCACACAATGGGGGCTTTATTGGATAGAGAATAACACATCAACTTCTCGAAAGCAATACTATTTTGAGGCATATCATGTGATGAATGATCCTGCTTTACAGATATGGACCGATATACCTGACAATCTCCATGTTACTCATAATCCAGCCGTTCCACCAGGGTCATCGAACTTTACAGTCCAGGTATATGATAACGATGGAATTACCCCGATAGAAAATGCCCTTGTGTGTACATGGCTGCCTGAGGATCCTCCGAATTATTCAGAAGATCATCATTCCGGATATACTGATGCTTCCGGTTGGGTTACACTATCTCTAACACCTGATCCTGTCTCAATCGGAGATACAGTCTGGGTTACTGTTACAAAGCACGATTATATACCATATGAGGGTTATGCCATAGTAAGCGGTAATTACCCTCCATTCAAACCAGAACTTATCTCCCTTTTTGGTAATGCTGCAATATATATACAGACCCCTTCGCTGTCTTTCTTCACCACGGATAATGAAGGTGAGAATATTGAATACAGGGTCTACTGGGATACAGACCCTAATTTTGGAACTCCTGATTCAAGTACCACGAATATCTTCCCAAGTGGTGATACTGTAAATTATACATTTACTTCTGTACTACTAAATGGGGAGACATATTATTGGAGAGTGCAAGCAAGGGACCCTGCGGGTTCCGGATGCTGGAGTGTCATGTCCGATAGAAGGAGTTTCACTATAAATACAGCGTTACCAGTCAATACGGCTTCATGGTTACAACAGAAAGGAACACAGTTCAATCAGAATACCTATAATGGATGTCAGGTTTCAGGAGATTCAATAATACTCACTCCTGGGGGAGAAACAAAGGATACCATACTTGATGAAGGGTTTGAATCGGGATGGCCACCTTCCGGATGGACGGTATTAGAGGTAGGAGCATCCAGTCAGCAATGGGGACAGGCAACAGATTATAAACATTCAGGGAATTATTCAGCAAAGGTGGACTATGATTTAAATAGTGAAGAGGACACATGGTTGGTAACAGAGGCGATAGACCTATCGAGTTGTTCTTCATGTACACTTGCCTACTGGCAGAGAGGTCACTGGATTCCCGACTATTATCAGTACTGGGGTTTATGGGCATCAACAACATCACAGACTGATACGTCAACATTCACAGAGGTAAAGGAAGTAGGACCTGGTACAGAGGATGTATGGGAATTTGAGGAGGTAGACCTGAGTGCTTATTGTGGACAGTCTACTGTATATCTTGCCTTTAGATATAAAGAAACTAACGGAACCGATTGGTGGGTGGATGATATAACTATATTGGTGCCATCATCAGGAGCAACAGACAGTGGTACAGTAACGAGTATACCTATTTCATATAACTGGTTAGCAGATGGATATGATAGACTGGGACACGGATGGGGAGAGATATTATGGGAGAAGAAGGATGCAGCAGATTCGATAGGAATACAGGTAGAACATCTTTCTTCGGGTGTATGGTCACTTATTCCTGATTTAGATATACCTAATAATTCATCCGGGATATTCACGAATTCCCAGGTAGGGGAATTGGTAATAGACAATCTTGATACAGGAGTATATGATACATTGAGGATAATAGGTAGGTTTTATGCACCATTAACTAAATCATCAACCAATCCAGCCCTTTTATCCTGGGATGTAGGTAATCTTGGATATACAGGGATAGAGGAAGAAGTGAATACAATACCATCCAGATATGCGTTATATCAGATAAAGCCGAATCCCCTACGTTCGACGGGAATACTTGAGTATGCAATACCTGAGAAGGCAGAAGTAGAATTATCCATTTATGATATAACAGGAAGGAATATAATCACCTTGGTGGATAAACAACAATTACCCGGATATTATCAGGTAACATGGAATGGAAGAAGTAGTGATGGAAAGGAACTTGCATCAGGTGTATACTTCATCAGGATGAGTGCAAATGGTAAACGGTTCACACAAAAGGCGGTATTGATAAGATAATTGTAGGGGCAAGATATATCTTGCCCTCCTGTAGGGGCGAGGTCTCCTCGCCCAGAGGGTCAGGGAACCTGACCCCTACATTAATTTCTTATAGGGGCGTTCTCATTGAACGCCCCTATAAGGAAACCACATATCTTTTCCCTACGGGGTGCGAAAACAGTAAAGACGAGGCATTACCTCGTCTCTACAAAAGTATTTCTTGCTAATAATCGAATTTAGCCGATTATGTCGTCAATCTCCCCTAACAGCCATTTGATTTCATCGGGGGTTATATCACCCATATGAGCTATCCTGAATGTCTTTTCCTTGAGATTCCCATATCCATTTGATATAACTGCTCCTCTTTTCCCTAGTTCCTTATTGAGATCGGCAACAGAGATACCCCTTGTGTTTTTGACACAGGTGACCGTGGGTGATAGATAATTCTCATCAGCAAAGAAATCAAAGTTCTTTCTTGTCCAGTCCTGGACAAGACCTGCCATCTCTTTATGTCTCTTGAATCGGTTTTCAATCCCTTCCTTATTCACTACCTTATCCAACTGGTAATTCAACGCGGCAATAAGGTTGAGACAGGCGGTTGTTGGTGGTTGCTTTGCTTTATCCCAGTATTTCTTGAAGGCATGGAAGTCAAAGTAGTATCCCTTGTCTTTTGCTTCAGCAGATCGTTCCATTGCCTTATTACTTGCTGCTGCTATGGCTAATCCCGGAGGAAGAGCAAATGCCTTCTGGACTGAAGCTAATACAAAGTCAATATTCCAATCATCTACCTTTATTTCTGCTCCGGCCATTGATGATACAGCATCCACACAAAAGAGAATATCAGGATAATCCTTAAGCATTTCACCAATTTCTTCTATGGGGTTCATTACACCGGTTGAGGTTTGATTATGGGTTACGAATACCGTATCATATTTCCCTGTACTTACCTTTTCTTCTATGTCAGAGATATGTATTCCCTTTCCCCATTCATACTCAAGGATGTCAATATCCTTATTGCAGGCTTTTGAGATACTTGACCACCGGTCACTGAAGGAGCCGCAGTTCACATGCAAAGCTTTATTCTTAATGCAATTTCGCGATGCAGCTTCCATTAAGCCTGTGCCTGAAGAAGTGGATATGATAATGAAGTTTTCGGTATAGAGCAGTTTCTGGAGTTTTTCTACAACACTTCCCATTAGTTCGGATGTCTCTGGCATCCGATGCCCAAACATAGGAAAATCCATTGCCTTTCGAACATCCTCTCTTACCTCGGTTGGACCTGGTATAAACAGCTTCTTATGCATCATACCTCCTTTCTTTTCTCTCTTAGTTCTGAATATAAAGGGAATCTTTCTGTGAGTTCTTTGATTTCTCCCTTGACCTTTTCGATTATTTTATCGTCATCTATGTTGGTAAGCACCCTATCAATAAATTCTGCTATCTTCTTCATCTCCTGTTCTTTCATGCCCCTTGTCGTCAGAGCCGGAGTGCCTATTCTAATGCCACTTGCTATAAAAGGCTTTTCCTTATCATACGGTATAGTGTTCTTATTTACTGTAATATTGGCTTTATCCAGGGCTTCCTCTGCCTGTTTGCCTGTAATCCCTTTACTCTTTACATCTATAAGGAGTAGATGAGTATCTGTTCCTCCGGATACCAATCGCCAACCCAGGCGTTTAAATTCCTCTTCGAATGCTTTTGCATTGAGTATTATCTGATGCTGGTATTCCTTGAACTCATTCGAGAGGGCTTCCTTGAATGCTACAGCCTTGGCAGCTATAATATGCATATGAGGTCCGCCCTGTAGTCCTGGAAATACAGCCCTATCTATTTTTTTCGCCCATTTCTCTTTACAAAGGATGATAGCACTTCTTGGTCCTCTCAGGGTTTTATGGGTTGTAGTAGTTACAGCATCTGCATATGGTATTGGTGAGGGGTGTTCACCTGTTACCACCAGACCTGCTATATGTGCGATATCTGCTACAAGGTATGCTCCAACTTCATCACATATCTCTCTGAATTTATCCCAGTGGAGTGTTCTTGGATATGCTGAAGCCCCTGTCATTATCAACTTTGGTTTCTTTTCAAGTGCAAGTTTTAACAGGTCATCATAGTTTATTTGTTCTGTTTCTGGATCTACCGTATATTGGATGCAATTCCAGATCTTACCAGTAAAACTGACCTTATAACCATGAGAGAGATGTCCTCCATGAGAAAGAGATAGTCCAAAGAATGTATCCCCTGGTTGGAGGAATGCATCATAGACTGCAAGGTTGGCAGGAACTCCTGAAAGGGGTTGGACATTGGCATGTTCTGCACCAAAGAGTTCTTTTGCTCTTTCTATTGCAAGTTTTTCAACCACATCTACCCATTTGCATCCCCCATAATATCTTTTTTCAGGATAACCCTCTGCGTATTTATTGGTCATAACGCATCCCATTGCCTGAAGCACAGCCAGAGAGACAAAATTTTCCGAGGCAATGAGTTCAAGATTGGAATGCTCCCTCTCAACTTCATTCATTATAGCATTATATACCTCTGGTGCGCTCCTATATAGTTCTTCCATGCACACTTTCCTCCTATAATTCTTCTTTTAGTAATTTTCCCAATCTTTTTATCCCTTCTCTTGTTTTATCCGGAGGTGTGTTGGAGAAGTTCAACCGAAATGTATTCTTCCCTCCTTCATAGGGATAAAAAGCGAATCCGGGAACGAATGCTACCTTCTTTTTCTTTGCTTCCTCAAAAAGTTTCTTTGTATCTACTTTATTTGGCAGTGTAACCCAGAGGAACAATCCGCCCTTTGGATGTGTCCATTTTACTTCTTTCGGGAAATTTTCCTCCATGGATTCGAGCATCACATCCCTTCTTTCTTTGTATAGTTTACGAAGTTTTTCAACATGAGCCTTCAGTATTCCCCTCTGACATAAATCGTTGACTATATACTGGACAAATGTTCCTGTATGTAGGTCTGCTCCCTGCTTTGCCTGAATGATCTTTGAAAGAGCACATTCTGGTGCTAATATCCACCCGAGTCTGAGACCTGGTGTCAGTGTCTTAGAAAATGTAGCTAAATATATCACCCTCTCCTTTTTGAGGGATATAATAGGAGTCAAATCTTTACCTTCATAACGGAGTTCGCCATACGGGTCATCCTCTACAATTAAGGTGTCATATTTCTCTGCCAGTTCAACGAGTTTTTCCCTTCTCTCTGAAGTTATGGTAACTCCAGCAGGGTTATGGAAATTGGGAAGCATATACATAAATTTTACTGGACCTTCTTTGAGCACTTTTTCTGCCTCTTCTACAATTACCCCATCATCATCCATTCCACAGGTTACGAATTCTGGCCCATAGAGTCTCCATGCCTGAAGCGCACCAAGGTATGTAGGTGCTGTAATCAAAATTCTATCCCCTTCATTTATAAACACCTTACCCAGTAGATCCAGAGCCTGTTGTGAACCACAGGTAAGAAGTATGTTCTCGGGGACAGCTGGAACTCCGTATTTCCGTACTTTCTTTGCAAGGAATTTTTTTAGTTCTGGAAGTCCTTCGGTTGGTCCATATTGCAGCATTACTTTTCCCTTTATTGGAAGAAGATATCTACATGCTTCCTCTATTTCCCTTGTAGGAAAGAATTCGGGAGCCGGGAGTCCGCCAGCAAACGATATCACTTCCGGAAATTGTGTAACCTTCAGCAGTTCACGAATAATAGATCTCTTTAGTCGTCCTGCTCGTTTTGCTAAAGAAGATTTCCATATTTCTTCATATCGTTTTTCCATGTATGCCTCCTTTTGCTAATTTTGATTATCTTATCATTAAATATTGAAGATGTCAAGGGGTAATTGTCTCCACATTCCCCCCTCCCATTTTTTGCCACGGAACGGCACGGTTTGATATTGAGTCGAGAGTCGTGAGTCACGAGTCGAAAGTCCCACCCAGAACCCAAACCCTTTCTTGACACTAATTCCCACTGATTAAGATAGAGTCGTGAGTCAAGAGTCATCAGTCGAAAGTCCCACCCAGAACCCAACCTCTTTTTTGATACAGATTCACATTGGTTGATAATGGAGTAGCGAAACTTGTTTCGCGCATATGAGAATGCAAAGGTAGGGGCGTTCAATTGAATGCCCCTACTCCCTTGCTCAAAAAATAGGATATGGGTAGTTGACTGGTAGAGATATGGGATTATCATTAAACAATGAAATATAAAAAAGGTATTTTTATTATTGTGGGGGTATTGCTATATATTTGCATTTCAAGCGTTTTTTACCCCCCTATATATGGTATAAATGATGAAGCAGGATACCTTGGTATGGCACAGGTCTTGCAAAGAGGGACGATATTTCCGGATGTAGCAGGGTTTAATGTGGTTGGGTCAGCTCAGACGAATACCCATTTTGTGTCTAAGTGGCCAATTGGAAATCCTCTGCTTATTCTGCCTTTTTTACATTTGCACTGGAGGGCGGTTTTCCTTATGCCTTTGCTACTTCATCTTCTTGGATTCTTTGTGTTTTTATTAATATGTAAGGAGGTCAAGATTGATCCAATCTTTTCCCTTATCTATCTATTTTTTCCTGCATTTCTTCTCTATTCCAGGACAATTTTGTCGGATTTTTCTTCTGTGTTTGTATTTATTACTGCTTTTTATCTCTATCTGAAGGGTGGGAGGTGGTTATATTTAGCGGGGTTTCTATTTGGATTTTCAATACTGATCAGGTATGCCAATCTCTTATTGTTTCTCCCGTTTCTGATTGCAGGGATATGGGGGGTGATTGGTGAAAAGAATAAAGAAAATACCTTAAGGTTCTACGGTCTTCTGAGGTTGGTCACAGGATTGCTCCCCTTAGTGATTTTTCATTTATTTTATAATAAAATAGCATTTGGCTTTCCCTTTGGAGTACCAGCAGGAGATATAAACTATTTCAGAATTGATAGTTTTTTCAGAAATTTCGGTTACTATATACTTTCCCTATCCCTTTTCTATCCGGGGATGTTCTTTGGTATATTCTTATACAGGGGCAAATGTCGTTGTGAATTAATATCCACCTCTTTGTTATTCATTGTGTTCTATTCGTTTTATTCTTATATCTTTCCTTCTCCAAAGGGCGGCTTTATTGGTTTACTCGTAGTTGGTATGAGGTTTCTATTACCTGTTATTCCCCTCTTCCTTATATCTTATTCATCATTACTGGACTCTATCGGAAGAACGAGAAACAACAAGGTAATATTCGCTGTTATATTTTTATTTATCCTATTGTTTGATGTTGGTATGATCTACAAACACCAGACTTTTTTGAATAGACAAAAAGATATAAAGGATTTGATTTACGAGAAGACAACTCCCAATTCTATTATCGTTACTAATAATCAGGGGGAGGAATTCTTTCAGCCGGTATGGGGTGATCGGAAATATATTCGCCTTTCGGATTGGATTATTAAAAGGCGGAATATTGAAGTGGCTGACAGAGAAGTCTACCTCCTTGTTGTCAGAAGATCAGATAAGGACACCCGGATGCATAATATCTTCAGGATAAGGCAGGTCTTTAACGATACCCTCATTGCCGAAATAAAGGGGGATCCCTCTCTTAAGATTTATAGACTGGATGCGAAACAATAGACACGCCATTCCCATTTTTCTCGCAAAGCACGCAAGGGAAAAGGTGATATGTGATAGAAGTCAAGCGAGAAGACAAGCAGGTGATATGTGTTATGAGATAGAAGATGAATATGCACATACCACCCAACAAATTGTCATTGCAAGGAGCGAAGCGGTTGCGAGGCGAAGCCGAGGCAAACTTGGAGCGGATTCCTCGCTTCGCTCGGAACAGGCTCCGCAATCTCTGATATTGGGCCTGGGTTTTCAACGCCATAACGCCTAACGCTATAAACGCAACAAACTCAATAAACTCCACGGACTCAATAAAGAAATGGGCTGTGGGAGCGACTTCCAACTTACGATTATGGAGTAGCGAAACTTGCCCGCCCCGTTAGATAATTCTTTATCTAACGGGGTAAACTCTCTGAGAAGCGCAGAGCAAGCTCTGCTACTCCAATATCTGCAAATAAATGGTTGGGTGGGGAGGTGATAACAAAAACATTATTTTTCTTTGTGTCCTTTGTGTCTTTGTGGTGAACAATCTTCATTTCTCAATTGGAGCGAAGCGACTTGTCCTCTGTGGTGAAATAAGGAGGGAGTAGGGAAGAAACCATAAGCAGTTGACATAATTGGATATATATCTATACTTGATCTATGGACGAAAATATTAAATGGGTGGAATTTAAAAGAACCGATCCAATAGAGGCAGAGATCATCCGTGGAAAACTGGAGAGTGCAGGAATAGAGGTTTATCTCTCACAGGAAGCATACGGAAAGCTTGCTGCTATAACCGTAGATGGTTTGGGCGAAACAAAGATTCTCATTCCTGAAGATAAGTTGAAAGAAGCAAGGGAAATAATAAGCGAGTAATAAGACCGATGATCTCTTGACTCTTCAAATTAATTCACCACAGAGACATGAAGTTCACAGAGAAGATTATTGTTTTTGTTTTTCCCTCCATCACCACACAAGAAAGGAAACGCAGAGATAGGCGCTTCGCTCCAATTGAGAAATAGTTAAATAGTTGAATAGTCAAATAGTTAAATAGGAACGAACCTAACAAACTCAATGAACCCAGCAAATAGTCATTGCGAACTCTTCTTCCTGTTCCGCTCCGTGAAGCAATCTTGGAAGGGTTCTGTGTTGGGTTTCCAACCCTACGAACTCCACGAACTCAACAAACTCAGTTTTTTTAGCCACAGTTCCTTCACGGTTTATACTCTTACACTCGAACCCTTGCCCCCTTAATCTTATTTTTAAGGTAGGGGCACGATATATCTTGCCCGATTGTAGGAGTTTGATTCATCAAACCCGAATATGTAGGGAAAAGGCATGTGGTTTCCTTGTAGGGGCGTTCTCATTGAACGCCTTTACTACTCCAGAATTATAGAGGTATCCCCGGTTTGAAACCTCTAAAAGAAGGATATAAACCATGCGCAGCGGTTTTTACACAGTATTGTTCGGTGTCCTTGACTTTAACAGATTTTTTCGCATAATCCTATTAAGTTAAGAAATCAATGAAAGAAAGGAGGTGACGTGGAAATTAAGGGTGTTGATATTAAATCAGTGATTGGATTTGTCCGAAAGAATTTTCCTGAACGATATGACGATTGGGTCAATGCTTTACCTGAAGATTCCAGAGAGATAATTTCAGGTAAGATACTTCATTCTTATTGGTATCCGTACATTGAAGGTTTTGTTCAGCCCCTTCAAAAGATATGTGAAATATTCTATGATGGGAATAAAGAAGGTTCCAGAGAAGAAGGGAGGTTCTCTGCCGATAATGATTTAAAGGGTATTTATAGAATATTCATAAAAGTCGGCTCTCCAAATTTTATTATAAAGCGTGCAGCACGGATTTTTCAGAATTACTTTCAATCTGGCGAATTTAAAGTGGTGGAGAGTTCTCCTCAAAGGGCTGTGGCTCATATGGTAGTTCCTGATCTCCATGAATTGCATGAGGTTAATGTAGCAGGTTATATGGAGCGAGCCCTGGAGCTAAGCGGATGTTCCGGAGTCACTGTTAGAATCACCCGTTCACTATTTTCCGGGGATTCCGTAACTGAATTTATGGCAGAGTGGGAATGAGGAATCTGCCGGAGGAGGGATTTGACACCTTAATATATTGTAAATTATTGATACTAATAGATTTCCACAAAAACCCTTGAAATATAACTGTTTTTAAGAATAACATCATTCTAAATAGTATACAATTTTCTATATATTCGACATAGTCTGGTCACAATATGGGCACAAAAAGGACCTCTAGGTAAAGGCTTATTCTCGTCCTTAGAGTATTTTATTATACTTCGTATATACTATTTTGTCAACTCTCTAAATTTAGACCTGCGGGAAAGTTCATGCACATGGTGGTACAGTAAGGAGGGTCAGGAAATTGAATGTAATGTCAAAGGAAAGCACTAAAAGATTAAAGATTATGATTAAAGGGTTGAAAAAAGAGCATGGGGCCTATATTAGGCCCCATCATGAAAACAATAATGTATAAGAATATAGCAAACAATAAGCTAAAAGACAAGACCCTGATCTATAATTACCGAAGAGAGATGGTAGAATACTATCTAGGAGGTTACTCATACAGGGATACAGCGAGTTATTTTGAAGTGAATGTGAAGACGATAATAAAATGGGTAAAACGGTACAAAGAGGAAGGTTTAGAGGGTTTAAAAGACAGGAAGAGGACTCCAAAAGTGGTTCACAACAAAACAAAAAAGGAGGTAGAAGATTTAGTAGTAGCTTTAAGGAAACAGAGCCACTTTGGGCACAAGAGGCTAAAAGAGGAATTCAACTTACCTGTAAGTAGTGGTGCAATATACCGGATTCTTAAAGAAAAGGGTTTAATCAAGAAACACAGGAAGAAGTGGGAGAAGAAAAGGGATCTACGAGAGATAAAGAAAAAACTTAAACCCTTTGAGAAGATACAGGTAGATATAAAATACCTGAATGATATTCCTGAGTTTTATCCCTTTTATAAAGCATTAAACCTACCAAAGTATCAAATAACAGCCAGAGATGTAAGGACTGGTGCTTTATACTACTTCTATAGTCGTGAGAAGAGTGTGGCTGCTACTATAATGTCAATGCAGATATTATTGGGACATTTATTGAGATATGGAATAAAGCCTGAAGATATAACTATCCAAACGGATAATGGTTCAGAGTTCAGTGGTGGAAGGATATACCATGAGAGAGGATTTAAGGCCTATCTTAAGCATACTTTTGGAGTAAAGCATCAATTTATCCCTCCCAGGCATCCCAATGCCAATGCAGATGTAGAATCCTCTCATAAATTAATAGAGAATGAGTTTTATCAGTTAGAGAGTATCAAAAGCAAAAAAGACTTCCTTGGGAAGGCATACACTTATCAGGTATATTTCAACCTCAAGAGAAAGAATTCATATAAAGGTTGGAAGACTCCGAGAGATATATTAGAACAATATAACCTACCCATTGAAATTTTGGTATTGACTCCTGTAATCATAGATGATATCTTATATAAAGACAGGTTCTTTAGAATAAGAGAAGATAAGAGAGATTACTTCCGCGATAATAACAACTATGCTAAATTATATAGTAAAGTGTACCACCATGTGGCTGAATATCCCGCTAAATTTAGACCTGAAACAATAAATCTCATTATCCCAATGGCATCTACTGATTTCTTTTTAGATGGATTAATTTATCATCTCACCCCCTTTCATGATTTTCCCTCTTTAAATATAAAAAATCCATCATCCAGATTAAGAATCAAGTTATTCGCTTCCAAATTAAAAAATTCAATGTGATACTACCCCAGGATATTAACAGTTTAAAATTTTGTAGTCAGATCGTATCATAAGGAGAAAAAGAGATAAACCCCACTTATAATTTGTCCTGATAGGATGTTTTTACCCCGTTTTTATAGGGGTTATATGGGTCTGTAATTTTTATGAATGGTTTTTATATGGATAGGCTTTTTAAAGCGCATTCTAGGACGAAAATCTCATTGTACAACGAAGAAATACCCCTAATTTTAGGTGGGTCTATTCCTTAATTCTCTTATATGTAGTCATTATGCAAAGCAACAGATAATTTCATACCAAAATTAGATGCTCAACTTGGTATTCTTGAGGTATGTATAGCCAGTCAAGGAAACTCTTCCAGCAATTCTTGCATCTATAGGAATTTTTGTTCTCGTTTAGAATATATACCAGATCTGAACCACAATGGTCACAGATAACAACTTTGCCATATTGTGCCACCACGAATTTCCGACTAATTTCTTGAGTAGTCAAACTCCCTAAATAAACATCCCAGAACGATATGAGTTATTATATACTTGGTTACTATTCTCTGCAAGGCAAGAAAAAAGGAAAAGTCTTTTTGTAAATTTTATTTTTATCTTTATCTTTATCAATAACTTATCAAAATTTCATTGAAAAATCGTAAACGAATATGCTCTGTTCTGCCTTTTA
>JAGLZA010000056.1 GCA_023131835.1 Caldifarciminota bacterium | reverse complement strand
CCTAAATGTAAATTGCCACTACTCCCAAAAGGGGCGAGGTTCCCTCGCCTGTAGGGGTAAGATATATCCTGCCCTCTGAAGGAGCGAGCCGCTGGTCTGCCCAATCGTTGGGGGGTCGATGAATCAAACCCTTTTCTCTCTTTCATCATCTAAAAATAAAAAATAAAGGGATTAGTGGGGGGCTCTGCGCCCTCTTTCGTTCTCTGCAGTTGAAAAATGGGGTAGTGTGGTTAAATTCTTAAAAAAAGAGGTGAAAACGATGGGTATTGGTTTTTACATAAAATTCAAAGAAATACTTGACAAACAAGCCTTTCTATCGTATAATTAAAAAAATCATAGAGAGGTGTTTATGTTTAGGAAAAATGCTATCCTTGCAATCGATGTAGGAAGTTCATTAATTAAGGTAATACTTGTAGAGGGTACGAGTAAAAAGCCAGTAATGGCGAAGTGCAATATCTCTACACTACCATCACATGCTATTGTCGATGGTGAGATTATGGACAGAGAAACAGTCCTTGACAGTATAAGAAGCAATTTGGAAATACTGGAAATAAGCGAGAAGCAAACTGTTAGCTGTGTATCAGGGCGGGATGTTATCGTCAAAAAGATAAAAATGCCAAAGATGAATAAGACAGAAGCCACAGAACAGATCAAATGGGAGGCAGAGCAATATATACCATACGAAATTGAGGATATATCCCTTGACTTTGAAATACTCAATCCAGATACCGGTGAAGATTCCATGGAAGTTTTACTGGTAGGAGCAAAAAGGAATGCAGTAGACGAAAGATTGCATCTCTTGCGTGATCTTGATTTAGAACCTGTTGTTCTTGATATAGCCGCATTTTCTCTTCAGAACATCTACGAATTCAATCATACCGTAAAGACTGGAGAACTTATTGGATTATTTCACATTGGATTCCAATATACAACAATGAGCTTTGTTGAGAGTAATATCAACCATTTTACCCGTGAAGTTCCAACTGCTGTCAACACCTTAGTACAGGCGATTCAGAGAGAAGCAGGGATAGATGGAGAAAGAGCCCTTGATATAATAAAAACAGGTGAAAAAGGGGATATAGATCAATATGCATATCAGAATGCAATGGAGAGTTTCCAGGACGATCTTGGAATTGCTATTGAGAGGGTTCTGCCTTATCTCCCGGAGGGATTTGAAAACTTCAATCAGATTGTAATAAGTGGCGGCGGTAGTCTCATTCCGGGGATGCCGGAATTCCTCGAGAAGAGATTCGGAACCACAGTTGAGGTTTTAGACCCTTTTATAAATTTTGCCTATGATCGTGAGTCTTCCTTTATAAACATAAATGCAGAAACAATGGGACCAATTATTGCACCTGCACTTGGACTCTCTCTCAGGGGGTTATAATGATAAAGATTAACCTGATTCCTGAAGAAGAAAGAAAAAGAATAAAGAGAAAAAAACTGAAGAGACCCGTCATAAGGGTTCCTGGTCTTGACCTCATTATAAGTATCTTGCTAATAATTGCATCCGCATTCTCTATATTCATCATAAGCAAAACCTCTACGAAAAGACTTGTCACCCTTGAAGACAAAATCACAGAAGCACAAAAAGAGTTAAAGATATTGGAACGAGAAAAGCAGATCGTAGAGAGTATTCAAGAACGGCAAAAGGAACTCTCCAAGTGGGTATCTCTTGTGCAGGATCTCAACAAGAATCGCTCACTCACGGTCCATCTTATGGATGAAATAAACCGACTGAAACCCGATTATATGTGGCTCGTTCTATTTGAAGAAAGGGGTAAGAGTATTAGAATAGAGGGAAAGACATTCTCTAACCTGATCATCTCAAAATTTATGGTCCGACTCAAAGAATCACCATACTTTACCGACATTCAATTAAAGGAGATAAAAGAAAGCAAGGAAAAGGACCAGGATATCATGGGGTTTGTGATTACAACTCAAACATCCCACTAAGAGGAGGTTGCTTATGCGAAAATTGAGACCTTCTATTTTTATCGGAATTTTAGCGATTCTTATTTTTGTTGGTGGTTATTATACAACAATTAAAAAAACAAAAGAAAAGATAAAAACAAAAGAAGAAGAATATCAATTAGTAGAGAGCAAATTGAGAAAGACAAGAGCAGTAGTAAAGAGAAAAGAAGAAGCCAATCGCAGGTTACAAATAGTAAGTAAAAGGTGGAAACAGGCAAAAAGGATGTTACCAACAGAAGCCGATATTCCAATATTACTGGGAACGATTGAAAAGTTAAGTGGCACCTGCGAAGTAGACATTCAACGCTTTAAACCTCTTCCACAGAGTGCAAAGGAAAAATATATTGAGGTCCCAATAGAAATTACAATCAATGGAGGATATCATGACATTGCTCATTTTATGGCAGCAATGAACAATATGGAACGTATAGTTAATATTAAAAACCTTAAATTGAAGGGAGAAAGAATAAAGGAAGGTGTAGAGAAAGAGGAATTCAAAATAAAGGCTTCCTTTATTCTTGTAACATACATTTCTAAAGGAGGAAAAGATGAGGGATAAATTATTAATATTCTTTTCCATACTATCCCTGTTGACTATTATTGGTTGTAGCGAAGAGGGAGGGAATCCATTCAACCGTATCTTATCTAAAACAGTTGAAACATTCTCTCCAAAAACAGAAAAGGCAGAAATAATCAACCTGTTACCCGCAGCAGAAGGAGAGGAAGAGACCAAGGATGTCGTTGAATCGGAAACTACTTATGTAGATTCCATTGAGGATATAGAAAAAGCTCTGCATTGGACAAAGATTTATTATACGGAACGGGGTAAACCAGATCCATTTAGACCTCTTCTAACAAAAACAGAAACAGAGGAGAAAAGGGTCAACGTAGATCTTGCAAAATTAGTAGGAATAATATGGGGTAAGAATGGATACCTTGCTCTATTAAAGGAAGGTAACATCGGGTATGTACTTAAAGAAGGTGATAGAGTGATAGATGGAAGAGTGATAAGGATTACTAAAGATTCGATTACCTTCCTGCTCAGCAGATTTGGAGAGCAAAATAGAATTACTATGAATCTTAAAAAAGAGAGGTGAAAATGTTCAAAAGAATGGCTTTGTTAGGAATATTGATTCCAATTTTAGTAGTTGCTTCAGACCTGACTGGTGGTTTCACTCAGACTGATCTCAACAACATCACCGTTGAGAATATAGAAAGTTATACCGATATTACATTCAAACTTACAAATAAGGTAAGTTATACTGATTTTAGGTTAGACGATAAGGTTGTGGTTGACCTACTTGAAGTAGTTACGGATTTTGACGGCAAAAGCTGGACAATCAATAGAGGAGGGATAAAAACCATCTCAGTATCCAAGATTCCTTCGGCAGGACTTACAAGAGTTATAATACATTGTGACAAAGAATTCCAATACAACATATATACCCCTAACGAAAGGACACTCTCCCTGCGATTGACCACCGAGGCTGAATCCTTCCCCACCTGGAATGCATCTACAGAGGAAGTGGCAAAAGAAGGAACACCAGAAGAGAAATTATCTACTCAGGCACCTCCTCTTGAGCAAGGACTCCTCTCCATGCGTTTAGAGAAGGCAGACCTTGTTACAGTACTACGCTCCCTTGCTAAGTACAGTAGGATGAATATGATTATAGGAGATGATGTAAAAGGGACAGTATCAGTAGAATTAAAGGATGTTCACTGGGAAACAGCCATTGACCTCATTCTAAAGACAAAGGGTTATACATATATAATCGAGGAAGGAATAATAAGAGTGGGATCAGCTGAAGCATTCTCAAAAGAGAGAGAGAAGGTAGAGATGGCACAACCCATTATCCGCAAAGTCTTTGAACTTGCATTTACAACTCCGGAAGAACTATCAAAGTCTGTAAAGTCGCTTCTTTCCAAACGGGGTATTGTTGAGAAGGATGAAAGAACCAATTCATTGATTGTAACAGATATTCCTACAAAAGTGCAAGCAGTTCAGGAACTTGTAAATGTGCTGGATAAAAAAACCCCACAGGTTGCAATTCTTGCCAGGGTGGTCGATGTAGACAAAAATGCAGCAAGGGAACTTGGATTGTCCTGGGAAGTTACCAATCTCAGAAAGGCTGAATGGAATATTGAGGGAGATGTCTCTTATGTCACCCCCCCTGAACCGACTTCTGGTCTATATCTTAACCTGGGGACAATTAAGAATTTTGCAAAAATATCAGCAAGATTAGCAGCTATGGAGAGTAAACAACTGTTAAAGACAATAGCAAATCCAAGAATAACAACAGTAAATAATAAAGAAGCAAATATCTTTGGTGGTAAAAAATTCGCTATTACCACCACTGATATTCACGGGCAACCGATCACAAAATGGTTCCAGGCTGGTATTGAATTAACGGTTACCCCGCATATCAATTCATTAGAGGATATCACTATGGATATTACAGTTGAATTGAGTGATGTAGTGCCAGGAGAATTAGAACAGATTACCCAAACAAAAGCAACTACCCAGTCCCTGGTTAAGAACGGACAAACCCTTGTTATCGGAGGATTTGTTCATAAAACGGAATCAAAAACAAAGACTGGTATACCTTTATTGAAAGATATCCCTCTCATAGGTAATCTCTTTGGTAAGACAACAACCGAAGTTAGAGAGAGAGAGGTTTTGATATTTATAACCCCTCATATAATAAGGGATGATATGGAGGGGAAGATTTAGAATTTGAAAACAATGTGGAAACGCATACCATAACTCGTAGTAACATCATTGTCTATCTTTCTATTGAGGTAATTTCGATAATTAATAGTTAATCCACCTGTGACCATATTCGAGAAATTATAATCACCTGAAAGATCAAATGTCATATTTCTATTATCTCGTTTAATCTCTTCGTTTTGAGTCGACAGATTAAGAGATATCTCCTTGTTTTCCTGTATACCAAATGAAGCTTTCAGATTTATAGGGGATTTCAACTCTATTCCCCTGAGGAAGGGTATGGGAATGTTAGACAGGGAAGGTTGTAAGGAATAAGTTCCTGTAACCTTAATATCTCGTGAATCATTGTGGCTGTGAATCCTGTAGGTACTGCCTGAGTATTGATCCGTTGTGGTATAGCGAGTTGATAATTTTATACCTAAACCATTTGTAAATTTGAGGTCCAATCCAGGTGACACTATTAGAGTAGCACTACCCGCTGAATACTCTTGCCCTACTAAACTAACAGTAGTGCTTGAATCCTTGTTTATGGAAACATTTAATTTTGAACTGGTAACTATCTTCTGAAGCAAGGGAATATAATCGTCAATATTTGTAATATAAATGTTAGCATTAGGAAAACTGAAACTGATAGTCTTATTCCCTGATACCGAATGCGACAATTTTTCCTCATCAGGTCGTGTTTCTCTCCAACTTCCACTCATATCTACAGTAACTCTTCCTAAGTTAAGACCAGTTGCCAGACTATATTGAGTACTTTTTGTGCCTCCATCAGAAGGATTACTTTGAACAATAAATATATCATTCGGTTTCGGATCTATTCCATAACGAAATCTATAATCAGGTATTGCACTGAGGTAGGCAAAAGATGCACTCCTGCTAAAACTGGATGTGAAACGCAGTGAATTAATATTATTAGAAAATCTTGAGAGCAACGGAAGGTTTTTGAGAAGATTCTGTATCCTGAAATTATCTGTTACCGATATAGTTCTACTCTGACTCACACTTCTGACATCAAGGGTATCCCCAAGTGTTTTTGCATAATCCTTTCCATGGTTATCCGCGAAGGTATTAGAGAAGGAAAGATTGATATCATTTATACCAAATTGAGAGGAATTATGGCTCGCTGTTATTGCCTCACTCAAAAAAACAGTCTCTCCAAAACGATCAGAATCAATAAGGTCATTTCTGGCAGAAATATTGTATGACAGATCGATCCAGCGGATGGGTTTGTACCTTAAACCTCCCCTTGGAGTAATCTCTCTTATAGGTTTTACCGTGGTTTTATGAAATAGAGAATCTCCACTCGAATATGTATATTTACTACTTATATTGTATTTATAACCGGCACTAAAGCTAACATTCGAAGGAATCAAAGAAGAGGAACCGCCTGAAAGCACTGGAGGGGTTATGGATGGCAATGGCAGGTTATAACTAAAGCTCGCTGTTCTATTAGTAGAGGTATCTGCGCTATGCTCAGGAAAGTAGGACTGATTAAGAGAATATGTTCCGCTGACCCTGGCCTTATCCAGTGAATATTTTAACAACCAATTATTGGAAGATGAAGGTCGTGAAAGATTAAATTGTATTATTCGTGTCTCACTCATCCCGGTTTCCTTCTGCTTCGCATCTTCCGGTAGTAGAATATCTGAATTCTTCTTATATTCAGGGATCTCTATGTTTCTGGTAAAGTCAAAGGTAACTGGCATACTGACAAATCCTTTGAAAATCTTACCAGTATTTGACACTACCCGTAAAGCATGTCGGATCCTATCTTTATCACCTATCCTTCGGAGGGCATTCAAATCATTCTTATATCTGGCCGATTGTCGCGTGAGATTATATGAAATATCTGAAATAAAATCACCAACATTAGACGATATAGATAGATTCAGATCACTTCCCATCTCGGTATTTGCACCCAGCAAGATAATATCATCAAAATAGACTTCTCCGGTAAAGTCCGTCAGGTTTTGATTTACAACCCCAAGCTGGAGGTAGGCGATGCTGGTGAGCGTTGGATGCCCCTTCA
Source organism: Caldifarciminota bacterium (assembly GCA_023131835.1). Classification (GTDB taxonomy): domain Bacteria; phylum Hydrothermota; class UBA3072; order UBA3072; family UBA3072; genus JAGLZA01. Next base: position 17,434 of record JAGLZA010000056.1, on the reverse strand, counting down.
AGGAATATTTACCATTCAGGGTATCATCTTGTAACTTAAGATCATAGAAGTCTTGAAAATTCACATCAAGGGTGTCCCATTTATCAGGAAAAAGATAAGTGCTGTACTGATAATAATTGGTTGTATCCGTAAGTAGTCGTAGAAAGACCATAATCGAATCACTGGGGCTATCTGTCATCTGAGCAAAGAAGCGGAGAGAACTATATAGACGCAAATCATATCCCGTGCCCGAACCCTCCTTCGGAAGTTCGAGATAGGATTCTGCAAGGCATAGGTAATCAGGTGTCAGCGAATCTATCTTAAACACGAGAGATTGTTCCTTTGAATAGCCGCCATAGATTTCTCTTTCCTGCTCCACAGGAGATACATAATCCTTATCTTCATAACTATTCTTATAGGTAATAAGAAACCTGGTCTTAAGGGGTAATAAGGTATCACCTGAAACGGAACGCACCCCTTCATCTCTCCACTTATTTCCCACAATGGCTATTTGTGCTATAGATACTATTACAGTATCTTCTACGCCTGTAATCCAGACCCTTGCATACAATACACTTTCAAGACTGGGGCTTCCGATAACTTCAAAATGAGATGAATCGGTAAGAGGAATCCGATACATCTTCCATCCGCCTTCTCCATAATTTGCTACTAATTCAGATGATTCTAAATCAATATGCCATCTAAAGTAATCGCTATTAGCCTCCAGAGAATGGTCTTTATTTAGGTCCTCTGAATCCAATCTTCTATTTCCTTCCTTACGATGAAGTTTCAATGAATCCTGCAAACCCTTCAATTGGTCAGGATAATCATCCCTTCCGTCATCAAGTGAGTCTGTAATATAACTCCATTTATCATCATCAAATGCTATTCCATCAAGTCCTGTATCTTCCCCTGGTTCTAATTCGAAATTGTCGTTTCTGTCCTCTGTATCTATATAATTATTTGGAAGAAGAAGCGAATCAGACCCATCAGAAGCACGCACCCACCTTGGGATATCTTCCTTCATCCTGGAACCCAGTTCAACAAATATATCTCCTTCTTCACCCTTAACCCAGACCTCTAAATACTTCTTCTGTGAAAAATTCTCTTCGGATGAGAATGCCTTCATTATACCGGCCCAACTATTGTATTTGTTTGCTAAGGATTCATTTGGATAAAAATAGAGGACCATAGTCCCTATATATTGACTTTGCTTCTCCTTCGGAATGTCAGGATAAATATAGGTCTTCAGTATACGGGAACTAAACCAGTCAATCATTCCCATATCTTCAATATTTATTGAACTATCAGGCTGGCTGCAATAATTCCATCCACCAGTAGATAATTCGAGCTCCCTTGCTAATTTCACAGATTCCATATCATCCAGATAACTCTTACCATTAGTGGCAGGGTTTGGCAGAGAAAACCCATAGGAACCATTCATTCTTATCTTGGAAGTACTCTTATTATCAACAAATGGCAAACTCCTGAATATTCTATTAAGGATTGATGGTTCCTGGTTCGTAGAAAATTCTATTCTACCGACTGCTATATGTGAAGGTTCTCTACCTACTCTTGGATGGGGTTCAGGATTGGAACTCGAACGAAATGCAAATTGGAGGTTGAGGTCACTATTAGCAAACGGATGAGCCCTTATATTCGTCCTTGCTATATACCGTGAAGTAAAGGAAAAGAGGGGCTCTGTATCATAGGTATAACTTATCTTTGATTCAGGATTGAGATTTGCACTCTCGGTAAAGACAATCCTGCCTGTTTCATAGTCTATCCTGTAATCAGTCCCTCTTGTCAATGTCCTGACATTGTCAACGACTATGACTTCAGAACTATCTACTAAATCACCATATCCGATGACAAATGCTCCCTTCGAAGAAGTAGCAGTAATTACTATTCTAAAATTCTTACCCTCATCGCTCAGAAGGGTCTTTTTGTTATAGATACAGGAAACCGTATCAGTGCCAAGAACAGACTCAAGAAATGGTTTTGAATAGGGAAAGAATATACATCCGTCCTGCCACATCACCTGGCTCGGATCTGTTGAACCATCTCCGTCTGCATCTATTCCAAGGAGTTCTACATATTCCTTCTTAGATACCGGTTCTATTTCTCTATCGTCGCCTCCTGAAACCACCTTATAGATTGTTACATCCACAGAGGTCGGGCTCTCTGTCCCAAATGAGTAAATATTCCTCATTGCAAGGTCCCAGCAGGTTTCAGATGGATCCGGACTTTGAGAACGGAGTTGTCCAAGAACAAGGAGTGTATCAAGCGTATCCCCGGGGGCAGGAAGATATCCAAGTGTATCAATTTCACCCATTTGATTACGATAAACATACCAGATACCAAGTTTCTCATCCGAATGGTATTTCTGTATCTTTAAAAAGGGAAAGTTAATGTTATTGGGGAGATGTATATATCTCAACTCATAATCCTCACCATAGATAAGTTCTACAAATTCCGCTGTTTTGCCCAAAGAATCCCCATTAATGTCAACAAGTATAGCAGTTCTATGTTCGATAGACATATTCTCTTCAATGAATACTGCAATAGATATGAGGGAATCCAATTCTGAAAGACCTGTATAATAGTATCTGTCTTTCACATAGGATACCTCAAACAGGTCAGTGGAATCTTTTGAGAAAGAATAACTCTCGGACTTGCTTATCGTATTGCTCTCCAGCTTCCCTCCAATAAAATCAAAATAGGTAGAACCAATCATTCCGGAGGTTGAAATACCAAAAACACTCTGGTTTCTACCCCCTCCAAGTGCCTTGAGATCACCTGCATCTATCCTCTGCACAATATCATCCTCATTACCTTCATACCATATCTTTAGTTTATTATCCTGTTCCCTTGCCTCAGAATCATGGTTGATCTGAACATGTATCTTTTCTCCAACCGTCCCGTGTATATTTGCAAGTAAACGCTGTTCTAATTTTATCTGAGGAGCAGAGGAAAAAGTTTCACCAATAAGGGAAGGACTCTGACTCCGGCTAACATCAACGGAGATAGATTGAGACCCATCTACTGCTATATGCCCACCCTCCCCGATTATGTAACTAAGAGCCTTTGGCATCTTTAGAGAAAGGTCTATATCAGGAATAATACCACTTCCGTATCGACCTTTCCTGCTCATCTCTTCACGAACCAATCTCTTCAGGGAAGTTGTAAATTGTTCACTTAACATCTTAGCGTTCCACTCTTCAAAAATAATAATTTCCCTTGAATAAAGGTATTGACCATTAATGTAACACTCACTCACTAAAAGGTTCCCAACCTGATTGTAGAAATGCGATATATCTTCTTTATAATAATTATCGGTAGGAAAACTAACAGCGTTGAAATAGGATAAAAACAGGAGAATTAATTCAGGCATTTGTTAAAAATAACGCAGTTTCTAAGGATTTCCTCATACTTTCCGGATTAGCCAATCCCTTTCCTGCAATATCAAAGGCTGTGCCATGGTCAGGAGATGTCCTTATAAAGGGAAGGCCTAATGTCACATTTACCCCTTTTCCCATACCACTCAATTTGAATGGTATCATACCCTGATCATGATATAGAGCAACAGAACAATCCTTTTTCTGTGTTACCCAGTAGGTATCCGGTGGGAAGGGACCCTCTACATTAAATCCTCTACTTTTGAGTTCTTTAATAGCAGGTTCGATTATCTCAGACTCCTCAGTGCCAAACAAGCCCCGGTCACCTGAATGCGGATTCAACCCTAATATTCCGAAACCTGGCTTCTCTATCTTCCAATAATGAATAAGAGCGTAATGAGCAAGTTCTACCTTCTCTACAATCCCTTCTTTTGTTAGCGCAGAATGTATCTCAGAAATTGGGATGTGCGTGGTAACAAATACGACCTTCATCTCTTCTGAGACCATCATCATAGCATACCTCTTTGCTCTGCACTCTTCCGCAAGGATTTCCGTATGCCCCGGATAACCATAACCTGCCATAGCAAGAGATTTTTTGCTGATTGGAGCAGTTACCAGAGCATCACAAATTCCTTCCTTACAGGTTTTTATTCCTTCTATTATGGAATGATAAGCTATATCTCCGTTCTCCCCCCTTACCTCACCCACATAGAATTCACCTTTGATATCAATTATCTCAACGGATTCTGGCACAGAAATATCTAATTCATCAGAATAGTATTTTAGAGCCTCTGTATTCCCAAAAAGGAGAACTTCACAACTGAAATAAGGAAGCGCCCGAAGAACAACCTCAATCCCAATACCACCTGGATCACCTAGAGTTATTCCAATCATCTAGAACCGTCTTGTATTCACGAAGTTGCCGATTTCGATTTCCTCTATCTGCCGTCTCAACAGGGCAGGCAGACATTCTGCATTCTGTATTTTGCATTGAGCGATAGCTTTTAAGTTTAACGGTCAATTTAATGCTACTTGCTGCGAAATTTAATAGTCGTTCTGATAAATCTCTTCTACTTTGCATTTTTCAATTTGCATTCTGCACTTTGCATTGAGTGGTTGCGATTAACTTATAGTATCTCTCCCCTTCATTTCTCCCTATTTCTCTATCAGGAATTTTTGTTATTCTGTAGGTAGTATTCCTTACTGTTATATCCATCCCCTCCCTCACAATCTTTGATGGTCTTACTTTCTCTCCTTCTATCAACACCATTCCCTTCTCAATTAGTTCCTTTGCAACCTGCCTTCTCTTTACAATTCTGACTCTCTTAAGAAAGAGATCTAACCTCATAATCTGACAATATATACATATTTTTTTGCCCTTTCAATCCAAACATTTAGCGCTTCCTGTGTCTTTCTCTGATACAGAATATTGCGGATATTTTCCTTAACATCCTCAAAGGGTGGAACACCTCCCTCCCTCTTATCAGCTACCCTCAAGAGATAAAAATTAGAACCCTCCTGGATTGGGTTACTTATCCCACCTACTTTCATTGAATCAATGACAGTGGAGAGTGGTTCACCCAACGCTGCAACAGGAAGACTCCCCATCGGGGTAATACTTTCAGTCAGGGTAGAATCCTCCGAAAGCCACCTTTTCCTGATCTTCACAGCTCTTTTATGTGCAGAATCTATCTCCTTATTAGAGAAATCAAACCTCAAGAAAATGTGTGCTAACTCAATACCCTTTATATCACTTTCTTTCACCAGAACTATATGATAACCGTTAGGTGATTCAAAGATATCCACTTCTCCCTTCTTCAGTTCTGAAACCCCCTGGAGATATGAAGGAAGGTCTTCAGGAACGAATAGCCCAAGTCTGCCGCCCCTGTATTTTGTTGCCCTATCATCAGAGTATTGCTTTGCAAGAAGGTCAAAATCCGAACCGGAACGATATTGAGAGATTATCTCCAAAGCCAATCTTTCCTGTGGGTCCTCTCCCTCTAAAGTGATTGATATCATCAAGCGTTCCAGAGTTACCATCGCAGGTAAAGCAAGGGAATCCTTATGAGTTTTATAAAAATTCCTGACTTCCTTAGGGGATACATTGATCTTCCCCTGAAACTCCCTCTGGGTAAGTTTTCTTGTATACAACTGTATGCGAAGTTCCTCATTATAGAGTGAATCAATGTATGGGTGAGAGAGGACAACCTGAAGCCCTGGCATTTGTTGAAGTATGTTGGACTTTGTATTATTTACCTCTTCATCACTCACCGTAATTGTTTCCTCTCTCGCCACATTCACAACAACCATTCCAATGATCATCTTATCAAGGAGTTCCTCTCTATTCATTCCAGGATAGAGACGTGAGAGTTGCGTCACTTCCTGTTCTGTGATAGCTTCTGTTCCTACAACTGCAATCAGTCTATCAAAAGAAAGAAAGAGAAGAAATAACAGCATTATTCCCCTTGTTCAACAGGCATAATGGGAACATTTAGCATTGATATGCCAAGTTCCTGCTCCAGTATTTCCGGATGCAATTCTACCGCAATTTCATTCTTTAAGGAATCTATAAGGGATTCATATCTCCTCTGGGTCTTTTGCTGTCGAAGTGCCATCTTAATGGACTCAGAGACATCGGCGTAACCAATCCTTTTTCGGCTCTTCTTGCGGGAGAGGAGTCTTATTATATCATATCCGAATTCGGTCTGAACTATAGGGGTGATATCTTTGACCTTTTCAAGAGAAAAGGCGTGAGTCTCAAAGAGGGGCAACCTTTCAAGGTCTCCTTTACGAAGGGAACCAAAATATCCTCCCTTAATTGCTGTAGAAGAATCCGCCGAATATTTCCTGGCAAGAGAGGAGAAACTCCTTCCATCCTCGAGTTCTTTAAGGACGGTTCTTGCCATGCCCACTGAATTTAGGGATATATGGGATACTTCTATAACAGTATTATACTCATCCTCATGTTCATTAAAATATGCCATAGCCTCATCTTCAGAGACAAAACTGGAAGCCGCCATTAGATCCTGTATATAAGCCTGGGTTATTATCTGTTTTTTCAACTGCTTTAACTGCTCTGATACAGCAGGTTGTTTGTCAAAACCTTGCCTTAAGGCATCCTGATACATGAGTTCTCCTGCCATCCACTCTTCGAGGATCCGGCTTCTGTTCTGTGGAGATGTATTCACCAGTAACTGAGGGGGAATCTGACTTAGTAATTCCTCGACAGTCAGGATACTCTTACCAACCTTGACTATTACTTTTCCCTTTTCTTCTTTCTTGCAGCCCGAAAAAACCATCATACCAATTGCCAATAAGAAGAGTAGAACTACCATATTGTTTCTTCTAAATCTCACTTATCCTCCTTCTTTTCGTCTTTAAAGATTTCTAACCCAAATCTATCCTTATTTTCCTCAAAGATTCTATTCTCTACTTCCTCTCTGCGGTCCCTTTCACAATCCTTACCTATGCGATAACGAAGTTTTGAATACTCAGGAATAACGGACTTTTTTATATCAGTTACCTTGATAACAGCCCAGTTCTCATCAATCTTGAAGGGCTTTGAAATCTTCCTAATCTTTAAAGCAAAGGCTTCCTTGCTGATCGCATCATTTTCGTTCTCTTGAATATATCCCAGAAGGCCTTTTTTGTCCTTCTCTCGACCAATGGATTTCAATGATGCAAGTTTTTCAAAATCTTTACCCTTCAGCAATTTTTTTCTTATCTCTCCTGCTTCTTCCTTTGTTTTGACACGAATGATGTACACCTTGCGTTTCTCCGGAATCTCGTATTTTTCTTTATTCTCTTCGAAGTATTGCTTTTTCTCTTCCTCTGTGAGATGTGTAAGGGGTTCTATTTCATAGGCTTTCCACTGACGAACTGTCGTATTGATCAGTTCATCCCTGAATTTACTTCTAAAGTTGGGTTTTCTATGAATCCCCAACCTTTTGGATTCCAGTATCAGGAAGTCAAACAGGATTCTCCATTCAATGAAACTTTCCATATCCTTTTTATTATTTACCCGTGGCATTCTCGGCATATTCTTTATTGCATCAGAGAAATCCTTAACCTTATATAAGCCAAGATTGCTCCTTGCCAAAATCTTATTCATATCTTCCAATCCAAACTCTGGTTTTTGTGCCTGCCTGCCTCTACTCGGAGGCATTCGAGAAGAGACTATAGCAAATGCATCTGGCTCGACCTCAACATTTAGAATCCATTTAAGATAGGTTAAATGCCTGTTGGAAAATACACCTACTTTCATCTTTTGTATCTGGTTGGAAAGCCCTTTTTCCATATTTGAATAGTCCTGTAGATCTCTACTTTTCACCTCAATAACCCTAATAACATTCCAACCATCTCTGGTCCTGAACGGGAAAGAAACCTCCCACTTCTTCATCCTGAATGCCTTCCTGATTAAAAAAGTAGGGTTATAGTTCCACCTTAGCCAACCTATATCACCCTTTTTGTTCTTGAGTTTGATATCGGTTGAATATTCTTCGGATACCTCCCCAAAGTCTCTGCCGCGCATAACCTCACACCAGGCTTTATAAGCACTTCTGAAATCTTTTGTCAGGATAAGATTGGTTTTAACTTCTTTTCTCATTAGCCTGTATAGTATGTATGGTTCAGCAGAATTTACCTTAGCAGCCTTTATAACTTTATTATACAGACCCTTTACCATGGATTCCTGAAATCGCTGTTCAACCCCTGCCCTGACCGAATCATCGAAGCCCTTTTCTTTTGCAATTTCAAAGAATACAAGGCGTTTTAGATATGCATCAAGTGATGTTTTTACCGGGATATCACTACTAATTATTGTTCTTCCTGCTATCCTTGCCACTCTCTCACCACCGGAATTTAAGGAAAGCAATACCATCAAAAAAGATACCATCATACCTCCTTCTTTCTTGCTTAGGTTAACCGTTAAGATATAAGATATTATATATAAGTCAAGTGCAAAAACCGTTTTCCTCCCCCCTCACCCTTGATTTCTCGCAAATCTCGCAAAGGAAGCAAAGCACGCAAAGCCCATCACCACCACCTTAAATTTGTAATTCAAGAGGGACGACAGAGAATACAGAGTGTATTGGTTGATTTGTTAATTAGTTTATTAGGTAAAAAATAAAACTAAATCCCAATCCCTAAACCCAAAATCCCGAATTAAGCCGCAGAGGGCACAAAGGACACAGAGAAAAATAGTTAAATGGTTAAATGGGCAAGTAAGTTAGGATTTGGGGATTTGGATTTAGGATTTAGGGAATGGGAGTTACAACCAAATCACTCAACTAAAGTTAAGTGGGAATAGGCTTCTGCCCACGATTTGTAGTGGCAACCCTTGTTTACCCCGTTAGATATGGGAATTATCTAATGGGGCGGTTGCCTCCTTCGTAGGGGCAATTCATGAATTGCCTCAACAAGTTTCGCGCCCCCGAGAAACGCAGAGCAAGCTCTGCTACTCCTGAATCTGGGAATTGTGGGAGCGACTTCCCAGTCGCGATTTTCCTATCTTGAGGCCAAATGAATACTGGGTAGGCGAATAAAATATCGGAACTTTTTCGCAGACTTTTCACAACGGACAGGCTTTTCGAAGGGTTACTTAAATAAGATAATTCAAAAGGACCACCTTCTTCATCTATACTCAACCCAAATTTTGTGAGTAATTTTTCCCTATCTAGCAATTTCATTTCTGGTCGAAATTTTACTACTATTTTACTTGAGAGTGGATTCAGTTCTATCTTGTTGTTCTCAAAGTAAAAATAAAAATTCGACCCAAAGACACTAATTGGGTTTGTAAGGATTACAGCAATAATAACTGCAACCATTGCTACACTTCTTTTATAACATATGCATTTTTTCATCTTGCCGCCTCTTTATTTAATATGTCTCTCCCATCACCAAATATACCCTGTCTTCATGCCTAAATATAATCCACTCAAGTTGTAAACTTCTTTCTCCTGGCCTTCAACAATAAGCCATTGCACCCCAAAACTTACATCTATAGTAAAAAAAGAACGTATCGTATAATTCATTCCTCCAAAACAGCGGCTACCTAAACTTAATGGGAGGCGTCTTGTTAAATATTCCCCTCCAAGAAAATCAGTCACATTTGCAGATTTACAAAAATCAATCCCTAATCCAAAATATGGATTAACAGGTAATCCAAAAGGATGATAAATCCTATTGGATATCATCCCTCCTATAGAAACAAATTTGAGAAACCACGCTCTATCCAATGGATGATACGAATGGTATTTTAACGGTAAACGATGCACATATGAAGCTTTGAGAGAAATATCAAAACCTTTGTTAAAAGAATAATCGAGTCCTACTCCATACGAAGTTCCACTTTTAGGAAGCTCCCACAAAGTTACAGCAGAATCATAAGGTGAGAAAAAGAAGATTTTCTCTAACTCTAAATACAATCTGAACTTTGGTCTCTTTCCTTCAATCTTCGATTTCCCCGTATGAAAGACTGTGAGAAAATTTTCACCTATATTACCCTGCACATCCCTTGACCATAGCATATTCCAATCTGAATCGTAGAAATAGGCACTCCCTTTTCCATCACCACCCCCACCTTCACAAGTAAGGAATATCTCCTGTTTACTATCTATGTTAATATCCGTAAGTGAGAGATTAAAATTAACATCCCCAGTATAAGGATCTTTACCTCCTATAAGAAAAAACATCAAAATTAAATTACACATGGCTACCTCTTTTGTTAAGGTTATTAATTATATACACGCTATCTTTAGATTTCTGCCTTTCTCTGAAGTATCGGAGTATCAATCTCGGTCTCTGACATTGTGACATTTTATTAGTTAAGAAATTACCCTTCGACTTATTATCCAAAAAGATGTCCTCGCCCATTAATTCTCTATCTGAAAAATAGTAATATGCATTTGGAATTATAATTTTATCCCTCATTGACTTATAACTTACTTAAATTTGCCATATTATCAAGGACAGGAGTTGAAATTTCTGTTTCTTTCGAATATCTGCGTGCATCAGCATTGATAAATGGTGGTGGGACTGGTGGGCTTAAACAATCAGTTCAATTATTGGAAATCTGTATCAAAAAATCGTTCGAATAATTTCAAATTTCGACGAACTGACCCCATGGATCGAAAAACGCAGAGGTAAGGGCGTATTGCAATACGCCCCTACAATTACTCTTGTATCTGGGAATTGTGGGAGCGACTTCCCAGTCGCGATTTTCGCGGTTTTAAAAACCGCTCCTACATTATTTGTAGGGGTTCGATTTATCAAATCCGAAAAGAAGGGCGTGATAAATCACGCCCCTACAAAATGTGCTTAAGCCGAGCTTGTTTATCCCAAATTTAAGGGGGGGTGATGGGCTTTGCGTCCTTTGCGAGAAAAAATGGGGAGATGGTGGGTTCTCTCTCTTTAATTACAAAAATTGGGGGGGATGAGGGGCTTTGTGTTCTCTGTGCCTCTGTGGCTAAGAAAATTTGAAGGGTTTGGGGAAAAGGGTCTTAAGAGTGGTCTTCTTTATCTCCCCCTCCCCATTCACCAGTATTATCTCCATATCAGCCACAAACTCAGAAAGAAACTGGAGACAGGCACCACAGGGATATGGGAAATCCTTAGTATCCGAGGCTATCGCTATCTTCTCAAAACCAATTAAGCCATCAATGATGGGACCATCAAGAATGGCATCGATTGCGGCAACCCTCTCTGCGCAGATGGTAAGCGAATAGGATATATTCTCTATATTGAAGCCCTGATAGATTTTTCCGTTATATAAAAGAGCAGCCCCCACTCGAAAATTCGAGTAGGGGGCATAAGCTCTTTCAACTGCCTTTATGGCAGATTCAATCAGGTCTTTATCAGAACCAATGACTTGAAGTAGACCCTTTCCTATTTCCTGCTAAGTCCTTGAGCTCGGCTGTGGCATAAGCCCATCCTGAAACAGAACTGCCATCTGATGTGGTAAAGCGAACAAAGGTGTGTCCAGCCTCGGTTCTTACACTCAAGACACCGGTCTCGCCGCTGAGATAAACCGTGCTGAGTGTAATGGTGGCAGGATCCAATATCTCCGAGAATTCCACCTCAAAGTGCGAATTAAGAGCATACCAACCAACTACATATGGCGGCTCGATATCATCGGCAATTTCGGAGCTATCATGAGTACAACAACGGGTGGTAAAATCTTCCTCATAGGCAACATAGTTACCTTCATCTAATTTAATCCCTACGTCATCTGCAATTGCTCCAAGAAGCCGCAGTGTATAAGTAGTGCCTGGTTTTAGATTAGCATTCGGCTTTAACACAAGCCTGCTAAACTCGGTCGAGGTTGTATCATCATCATAATCAACATCACTTAATTCCACCACTTCTCCACTGTTTGTCTCAAGGAGCATCGCCGTTGTCGCATCAATGGTAGATTCATCTGCTCCTACAACAACCCAGGTGGTATCGGATTTTCTCAATGAATAATTCCGAATATCAATTGCAATATCCACATCTGTCCAGATATACCCTGTGGGTGTTCCACTAAGCAAGAAGTAAATACCACTGGAAAGCCAGGGACCATATACATCATCTAAATTAACAGGCCCATCCCCATCACTTCCGTCAGACTTGAAGGTGGCGAATGGATAACCAAAGTCATCGTCAGGGGTTTCACCTCCAACTCCATCAGGATCAAATACCCACCAAAACCAATCAAAATCCTGATCCAGGAGATTGCCCCTGATGTCAGATAGCTCGGCTCCGATTATCCTCAGATAATATGTGGTATTGTAGTCAAGGTTATCCTCTGGCTTTAACAGGAGATCGGTCTGTCCACCCGAGACAGTCCATTCCATGGTATAGGCAACCGGATCTCCATCGGCCTCTTCTACCTTCACACCTGTGCTCGTTATATCCATAACATCCTCAAAGTGTATGTATATCCAGCTCGCTTCATCCTCCGGGTCAACACCTACTGAATCAGCCTCCTCCATAAGTTGCCCTGTAATATCATTCCAGGGATCGAATTCAACCGGATTCCCATCTGCACCAGTAATACTTGTTGCAGGCGAGAGTGGATTGATGTCCTTGTTTGCACATCCAACGATGAGAAGGGCTATTACCGCAGATATCAATAGTAACTTTTTCATCTATCCCTCCTTATTTAAAGAATACGGTTGCAGAAAGTTTAAGGGATTGGAACCAATCTGTGGATAAGAGTTCAGTGCCTGATGCATCAAACATCCCGATCAGATCAATACTGAGGTTCTCTGCTGGTTTCCATCCCAGACCATAGGCAAAACTCGCCGAAGAATTCTCGACATAGTCGTTCTCTTTGGTTGACTGATATTCAACATCACTATAGGTTATAGTAGTATCACCAGCACCAGTGATTTCAGTTGCAATCAATCTCTCTACTTCACCTACTTCAAATATCTCTTTGCCATTGACAATCTCTTTCACTGCCAAAGCACCAAACCTGATGAACCAGTCCTTATTCTTACCAATATTGACTTCTATACCTGCCGGGACCTCAAAGCTGTTGACTACTAATTCATTGGTTCTTATAGCGGAAATACCACCATTTTCCGTATATACATAATCATCAGGGTCATTTGGGTCTGCATCGCCATCGTCGTATACCTCTCTATAAACATACGAACTATCCAGGTCATATTCACGAGTGAATCGATAACTGTTGAATACTCCGCCAAGACCAAAACATACATTGTCTGCCAGTTGCCATTTCATCCTGCCAGATACTCCCATATCCATACCGGAAACAGAGGCAGGACCGGCTACCTGGCCATTGAACTCTTCGGTATAGATGGCAACATTGCCAGCATTCATATAGCGCCAATCATGCAGGTACTTTTCATTCCCAATATAGTCACCGCTACCAAAGGCCATCCCAAAGTGTCCTCCGACCTTCCACAAGAGTTCCGAATCCTCGTTCTCAAGTCTTACACCTACTCCCATCTCATTCACAGAGTATTTATCCGTCCATTCTTCACTATTGTTTCCCAGATAGGTGTCTGTTATGACTGTAGAAGCCGGAGCGTTATTCTCAAAATAGTGACCGGTTTCTGTCCAACTATCCTCAACATTAGCCATATTAAAGTAGACATCACCTCTGAGTCTCCAATCCATAAACGGTGTTGTGTATGCAACATTAAAGTTATTAGAAGGCATAGTATAAACACCATTCTCATGGTCAGCCTCACGCCAGTAATATTCGAGATCCTGGGTGCTTAAGTCCCTACTTTGTTCGTATGTTGTATCCGACCAATCATAGGTCCCTTCATATGCTGTACGCTGATAGGTGAAAGCAAAACCATTATCACCCATATCTTTTGCGATGTTAAGGAGGATATCACTCTCAAGTTCACCCTCCTCACCTGCTTCTTGCAGAAATCTATAATCTTCGAAGTCTAAGGAACCATCGTTGTTTGCATCCCAGCGTCTGGTCCATTCCCCGGTAAGGAATCCATTACCCCAGAAGTCATCGACACCATTCCCATCAAGGTCAAGACCCAGCCAATCCGGATCAACGTCCCTATAGGTTCCCCAGAGGAAAGCAGTCCTGTATCCAAATAACTCCGGAGTGATACAACCGATAACAAATGTGTTATCCGAGTCATATCCCATAAGTTCTTCAGTTCCCGAGGAGAGGTTGCTGAGGTTGGTAAAGAGCCGTCCTCCGTCCACTCCTAAGAGGTCAGTTCCATCAATGGCATTATCAAGGTCATCCCTGATAATATAGGTCGCCTGATGCCTGAAGGACTCCAGATTCAAAGCCTGGGCAAAAATACTCGATACAAATAAAAAGATAGATAACACTACAAACAGTTTCTTCATCGTACCTCCTTTTCAAGGTTTAACCTTTTTAAGGCTTTCCACTCCTGAATGCATCTTCATAATGTTCCAGTTTCTCTTCCTTACCACTCACTGTTATCACATCAAAACGCACATTGACCTTATTATAAAGGTCTTTCGATAACAGAAAGTACCGTGCTCCCTTGATTATATTAATCTTTTTCTTCTTGTCAACCCCTTTTATTGGATTTGCAAAATCCGTTGAAGTCCGTCTCTTGACCTCAACAAAGACAACTGTGTCTTTCTTTCTTGCAATTATGTCTATCTCGAAATCTCTTCCCCTGAAATTATGTGCAAGGATATCGTATCCCTTCTCCTTTAGATAGTCCAGTGCTATCCTTTCACCCTTATCACGATAATGCATCTATAGTATTTCCAATCAACTTTTTGTTTTTTTGCAAAAAAATATCCCATTTAATTTCACCGCCTTTTCTGGTAAATAAAATATCAAAAAATAAAAAGCAAAATGACAAATAAACCTGTCTGCGTGCAACGCACCAACAGAAATGCAAAATTATCTCTTGCCCTAACCGCAAAAAATGAAAAATTATTTGTGTTATTAGTGGCATTCGTTGTTTCTTTTTTTGAATTTATTTTTGAACTTTGACTTATCATTTTCCATTTTGATATTTGATTTTTACATTTTAGCGGCTTTGCCGCGCTAGGGGTCTGAAACTCTTTCTATGTATGAAAGTTGGACCATACATTTTAATACATTCAATATGGGCTTTTGTTCCATATCCTTTGTGTTCTGCAAAACCATACCGTGGATAGAATATGTCAAAGAACTCCATCACCCTATCTCGCACGACCTTTGCCACTATCGAAGCCGCACCTATAAAATGAGACAGGCCATCTCCTCCCTTTATAGCGGTTTGTGAAATGGGAAGATAAGGAATTGGTTCACCATCAACCAATATCCAGTCAGGGATTACTGAAAGCGACAGGATAGCACGATACATTGCTTCAAAAACCGCATAATCGATTCCCCACTTATCTATCATTATAGAATCCACAAAACCAACTCCAACGGTTATTGCAGAATTTAGTATCTTTGGAAAAACCTTCAAACGTTTTCCGGGACTGAGTTTCTTGGAATCGTCAACACCCGGAATAACCAGACCCCTTGGTAATATGACAGCACCGGCAGCAACCGGTCCGGCAAGTGCACCCCTCCCCACCTCATCCACACCACAGACAAGGATAGAATCAGGGGCAATCCACTCCTCTTCATCCTCGATCATTTCTTTTCTTTTATTCTGGCTGCCTTGCCTTCCCTTTCACGAAGATAATAGAGTTTGGCTCTACGCACCTTACCCTTCTTCAAAACCTTTATTGAATCTATACTGGGCGAGTTCAAGGGGAAGATCTTCTCTATTCCCACACCCTGTGATATCTTCCTGACTGTAAAGGTCTTCCCTGTCCCTGCTCCTCTCTTGCTGATAACTCTCCCTTCAAAGCGGTGTAATCGTGTCTTTGCACCCCTCTTTACAGTTGTTGTGACCCTCACCAGGTCTCCCGGTGAAAAATCAGGAATGTCATCCCTTATATTCTTCTCTTCCATTATTTTCTTCTCATCCATTACTCTATCTCCTTTTTTCGGTCACTATTAAGTTTCCATCAACAGATCAGGTCTGTATCTCTTTGTAATCTTTAAAGCTTCCTCTTCCCTCCATCGTTCGATCTCTTTATGGTTGCCCGAAAGTAATACAGAAGGAACTTCCTTCCCTCTGAAAATACCTGGCCTTGTATATCTCGGAGAATCCAATAATCCGGATTCAAAGGAATCCCCTTCAACAGATGCAGAATTACCTACTGCTCCTGGTAAGAGTCTTGCAAGAGCTTCAATAATCACCATAGATGCCAACTCACCCCCGCTCAGGACATAATCACCTATGGAGATTTCTCCGTCCACAAAATCTCTTACCCTCTCATCTACCCCTTTATACCTTCCGCATATCAGGGTTATCGTGCCCTTTTTTGAGAGTTCTTTTGCTAAATCCTGATTAAATATCCTTCCACGCGGACTGAGCAGATAGATATCACCTTTCTCATCGATACTATCTAAAGTCCTTACTATGATATCAACCTTCAGTATCATACCAGCCCCACCCCCGAAAGGGTAATCATCAACCGTTCCATAGGAATCAGTTGCAAAATCCCTGATATTTATCAACTTTATCGTAAGTAAATCTTTGCTTTGTGCCCTTCCCACTATGCCAAAATCCACAAAAGGAGAAAACATCTCCGGGAAGATACAGAGGACATTTATATTCATAAAAACCTAAAATTAAGAACTCAGGAAGGCTCTAATATCTCCAGGACTGCTCGTTTACCAATCTTCATCGAAGCAGCCGTTACAATCGTTCTTATAGCCTTCGCTGTCTTTCCGGCTTTACCGATTACCTTGCCGATATCCTGCTTGCTAACCTTTAACTCGTAAACAACTGTTCTCTCTCCTGCAATCTCCGCTACTTCTACTTTATCAGGTTCATCAACAAGTGATTTAGCTATGTATATTATCAGCTCCTTCATTACTATCAACCTCCTTCTTTTCCATTGTTTGCCACCGCTTAAGTAATTTCGTCACTCTGCCCGATATTATAGCACCTTTTTCCTTCCATCGCATAATTCCAGCTTCATTCAGTTGTAATTCTTTTGTCCTAGGATCATACCAGCCAAGTCTCTCCAGGAATTTCCCATCCCGTGCATTTCTAGACTCAATAGCAACTATCCTGTAAGTCCGCTGTTTCCTCTTTCCTACCATAGCTAACCTTATCTTAACTGACACCAAAACCTCCTTCTGGTCAAACACAAATTCCTTTTTTCTATGAACCAATCTTAGATTTTTAAGGTAATATAAATTACCCTGCTTGTCAAGCCCCAGATATCACCACAAAGACACCCCGATACGGTCGATTCCTCCCTACGGGACAGGCAAAGGACACAGAGTGTATTAGTTGATTAGTTAATTTGTTAATTAGTTTATTAGGTAAAAAAATAAAACTAAATCCCAATCCCTAAATCCAAAATCCTAAATTAAGCCACAGAGATCACCCAGATACGGTCGTTCCTCCCTACGGGGCAAGCAGAGAACTAAAGAGCCCAACCCTCCCCTTTATTTTTTGTGTTTTTAGAGAACACAGAGATAGTCGCTTCGCTCCAATTGAGAAATAGTTAAATAGTTGAATGGATAAATAGTT
>JAGLZA010000055.1 GCA_023131835.1 Caldifarciminota bacterium | reverse complement strand
TGCCACGGTTCCTGCACGGTTTGAAAGCCCATCACTACCACCCTAAATTTTGGGATTTGAGAGAAGAAAGAACACAGAGAAATTAATGTGTTGGTCGGTTGGTCTGTAGGGGCGTATTGCGCTTACGCCCTCTGGCTTTGAAACGTAGGGGCAAGATATATATCTTGCCCGTTTCGTAGGGGCGAGCCGCTGGCTCGCCCAATTGTAGGGGTCAGGTTAACTGACCCATTAAGGGCGAGGGAATCACGCCCCTACATTCGAGCCCGGAAGGGCTCTCCCACATATAAGATAGGGGCGTTCAATTAAACGCCCCTACGGAAAAGGCATGCCTTTTCCCTACAGTAACCAGAGGGTCAGGGAACCTGACCCCTACAAATTTCACAGAGGACAAGGTATACCTTGTCCCTACATTTTGGGCGACTCACCGAGTCGCCCCTACAAAACAGAATTCTCTTTGCGGGCCTTATATTCCTTTGCGCTCTTTGCGTGAAAAACAGGGGTTAGGGGTTAGGATTTTGGATTTAGAAATTAGAATTGATTAAACTTTCTTCTGCGTTCCTTCTCTCCTCTTTCGTTTTTTTGGGGCGTGGAAGAAACAGCATGTTAATTTCTCTGCCTGCCTGTGCGTTCCGCACGCAGACAGGTGCCCTCAGTGTCTCTGTGGCAGAAAAAATCAGTTCAATCTGTGTAAATCTGTGTCGAAAAATTGGAAAATAACTAAATATAGGATATTTTACCCTTCTTTTCCTTCTTTTCCTTCTTTTTTATATCTTTATCTTTATTCTTATCTTCAACTTCCTTTCCTTTTTCTTCCAGCACAGATTCCCAGAGATGTGATGTTTCCTTTGAAATATCCTCACTAAGAGCAGTTAAACTTTCTTCTACTGCTGAACCACTTAACCGTTTATTAATGAATTTTATCCTCTCCTTTATATCTACAAAATCGGGATCTAATCGAACTACCTTTTTATATTCATTTAACGCCTTTGCAAATTGATTCTGACCACTATATAGATTACCGAGATAATAGGCAAATGCTACTATTTCATCCTCCCCATACTTTTTAGATATGAGTAGACCTCTATACAAATTCTCCGCATCCTCTATTTTTCCCTGCATCTCATAGCATTTTCCCATCATTTCAAGTGACTTTAATCTCCATTGTTCACCCTCCATCGACCTCTTAAATTCCTGGATTGCCTCATCGAAAAGTTCCATTTCCTGATAAGTTATTCCGAGACCAAAATGTGATGAATAATCTGAGTCCGGTATCTCTTCCAACGCTTTTCTTTTAAACTCTGCCAAAAGCGTATCAAGATCCTGGGCTTCTTCCAACCCCACCTTCATTTCTTCCTCCTCGGCAATCTCTTCTTCAAATAATTTATCAAAATCTACTGCAGTTATTTTCTTTCCTTTTGCTTTCTCAGCAATGTGAACTTCTTCACCAACCACTTCTTTAACAAGTGGAGAATCCGGATCAATTCTTCTGGCCTTATCGAAAATCTTATCTGCTTCCTCAGATGCTCCCTTCCTTATTAGGCAGTGATATAGAGACATATATGCCTCGACAGCCTTGCTACGACTATTCAACTTAAGGGCTGATTGAATCATTTTTTGTCGTTCTATAAGACCCTCTGGTTTTAATTCTGAAATAGTCAAATATGTTCTATACGCATCTTCATATTTCTTCTGCATAAATAATGCCTCTGCAGCTTTGTTATAATATTCTATTGCCTCCTCTTCTGACCCCACTGATATGTAGAGATCAGCAAGGTTAATCCAATCATCCCAGTTGGTTATACTTTCTTCCACCTCTCTAACACCAGGTTCAACAAGACCTTCCTGATCTATTTTCAGAAATTCCCCAAATTCTTCTTCTATCTCTTCAATTCCTTCCAGAGAAACTGCTTCCACTTCCCCAAACTCTACAGCCTCCTCAAATTCTACTGTTTGAAATTCTTCTCTCTCTACTGTAGATGGTTCCTTCATAAGTGTCTTCTTTTCTTCTAAATCCACAGTTTCCTGTTGGAACACAACAGTCTCTTTTTCTCCCTTTTCTTCTCTGGCCAGAGAATCAATCTTAGCCTGAATCCCATCCGCTTTATCAACCCTTCCCTGTTCCTTATAGATTTCTTTCACTTGCTTCAACTCTAATATTGCATCGTGGGTCCGGTTCTGATTCTTGAAAATATCCACAAGTTTTAGTCGAATTCCGACCCTCTTTGGTGTCAGGTCAACTATCTTCCGCAAGTTTTCAAGAACACCCTCAATATCTCCATCCTTCTTATAGTTCTCAGCAATTCCTTCAAATGTAGCAACCGCATCTCCGATAAGATCCTGCTTCACATACAACTCTGCGAGTTCTTGCTGGATCTCCAATGCATCCGTTCCAAGTCTGATTAATATCTGTGCTATAGCAGTCGCATTCTGGTAATACTCAAGATCCTTGTATTGTTCAAGAGATTTCCAATAAAACTCCCTTGCATTATCTTCCTCACCTATTTTCACATAAAGGGACCCTATCTCCTTGGGAATATTTGGATCATTCGGGTCTAACTGTATTATTTCCTTATAATATTCGATAGCCCCAGCTATATCGTTTTCTGCTTTTGCCCGATTTGCCTTATTCTTCAGTGCGATAATTTTACTATCTGCCATATCTTAGCCTTTAAGTAATAGTTCTTCTCCTACCCTCTTCAATATAGAAGATTCAATAACCTTCTTCTTTAAAAGAGCTCCTTCAAGCAAAGCATTATCACACATCACATTTATCACCCTGGGGACACCATCTGTCAATTGATAGATCAGATCATATGCCTCATCATTAAAGAGTTCCCTACTCACTCCTGTCTGTTCCACCCTGTATTTTATGTACTCCCTGGTTGAATTAAGCGTAAGAGGAGGTAAATTTACAATAGTTGATATCCTCTGCCTCAGGGAAATATTATCCCTTATATTATCAAGCATCTCCGGCATTCCACTGAGAATGAAGGTTACCAACCTCTCACTAATCAATTCAAGATTCAAAAGACCACGAAGCTCTTCCAATGCTTCTGAATTGGTAAAATTATTTGCCTCATCGATTATTATTACTGTATGCTTTCCTTCTTTGTTTCTATTACTAAGACACCTTGTGATCTTTATTACCATCTCTGTTCGATTCATGGAATTAAACCTTAATCCCAGCAGTTCTCCTGTTTTTATAAGAAACCATTCAGGACTAAAGTCCGGATGAGTAAGAACGATGAGGCCAGAATGGAAATCTTCATCCCTATCCATTTCATCCAATATCCTTCTTGCGATTGTAGTCTTTCCGCAACCAATACCCCCTGTTAATACTCCCAGGGCTCTTCCCTTTTTAATTACATGAAGCAATTTAACGAGGGCTCTGGTATGTTCGGGCCCACTATAGAAGAGAACAGGATCTGGAATATCTGAAAATGGTTCGCCCTCGAATCCATAAAAACTCTCGTAATTCATCTCACCTCCTATAGGAATACTATTTTTTTCTTCTCTTTTTCTTCCTTCACCTCTTTTCCCTCCTGCTCTTCAACTGATACGATCTCCTCTCTCTCTTCCTCTACTGATATCTCTTTTTTAACCTTCTCTTCTTCCTCAATATTGAGTAGTTCCTTCACATCTTTATAATCTGGATCTATCTCATATATATCTCTTAAAAGTGAATTGGCCTTCCCTTTATTACCTACAGCGTTAAAGGATTCAATTAAAGAATATAGTTCTTCTACCCTTTCATCTTTTTCAAGTTCCCTTGCATATTCTACAGCTTCTTCAAGGGAATGCCGCTCATTCAAAAGGGCAACCAGGTACCTCCTTGCTTTATGATCAGATTGAAGTTCAATAACTCTTTTATAATTTTCCTCGGCTTCGGGAAGCAAATCATTTTCATGCATTTTCTTCGCAAGACTATATCTCAAATTCACCTCATCAGCAGCAGATGGACCTTTTAGTTCTTCCATCAAGGAAAACAATTTCTCTTTAAGGTTCTTCGGTTTTAGATTTTCGACCTCCGAATCATCCGGATATCTTTCACGAAGCGTATTCAAAACCTCTCCGGCAGCATCACTATCCCCCTGAATATTATAATATTCAAAGGCTTTTATATAATTATCCTTTGCCTCTTCTGGTGACCCTATCTCCCAGAGGAGTTCTCCCATTTCAAGGAATGAATCAGCATCAAAATCCTCATCCTCTCCATGACCTTCTTTTATTTGACTTAAGAAATCCCTTATTTCCTCGGGGAAACTATCGGATATGGAGATAAACTCGGTAATCTCTCCTCCCTCTTTGAAAAAATTCCTGATATATTGTGTCGCTACATTAAAAAGTCCTATATTAGAATATCTTCTTATTAGATCAAGAAGTTCCCCTTTACTCTGACTGGCCTTATAATTCCTTAGAGATTCTATAATTGAATTAATTTCCTTTTCTTTCAAAGCAAATCCTCCCACTTTTTATAGTGATTCGCACTGAATTCGAACCTAACCAGTATGGTATTTCACGAACATCTTTGTAGTCAAGGACCAGGATATCAGCCTGCTTACCTCTCTCTATCGAGCCAATTTCTTTAGATCTATTTATTGCATGCGCAGCATTAACGGTAGCACCGACTATAGCCTCTTCCACAGTCATTCCATAATGATAACAGGCAAGACCAATAATAAGAAACATAGAAGAGACAGGTGATGAGCCGGGGTTAAAATCAGATCCCAATGCCATTGGTATACCACTCTTTCGGAATTCCTCTATGGGTGCCTTATCTTGAGACAGGATAAGAGATGTAGATGGCAACAATACTGCAACAACGCCTGTTTGCTTCATAGCCTTCAAACCCTCCTCTGAGGGATAGATTAGATGTTCTGCCGATGTTGCGCCTAATTCTCCTGCCAGACTTGCACCACCACTCATGGCTAACTCATCCGCATGAACCTTTAAACCCATATTTAACTCTTTTGCTTTCATTAAGATACGTCTGGCTTCCTTTTCGTTATATACATCTTCTTCACAAAAGACATCACAAAATTCTGCCAGAGAGAGTCTTGCAACCTCCGGAAGATGTTTCCCGGTAATCTCATCTATATACTCATCCCTTGATAACTCTTTCGGAAATTCATGTGCTCCCATATATGTTGGAACTAAATCAATCCGCGTGGATGAAAAGCGGTCCATTGCCTTAAGCATCGATATCTCGGTCTCGAAATTAAGGCCATAGCCACTCTTTACTTCTACCGTAGTTGTCCCGGTATCCGACATTTTATCGAGATTCCCCTCTAATATCTCATCCATCTCCTCATCCGAAAGGGCTCTTGTACTCTCTACAGTATTAAGTATACCACCTCCTTTATTCATAATATCTTTATAACTCATACCATTTAACTTCATCTCAAACTCGTCAAGACGATTCCCGCCAAAGAGTGCATGAGTATGAGCATCTATGAATCCTGGCAAAACTATATGTCCTTCTGCATCAATCACTTGCTTGCTATCCTCTTCAATATTCTGTTTAACCTCTAATATCAAACCATCTTTGATAGCAATATCACACCTATCCCGGATCCCCAGATCCAACATGTCACCATACTGAACACCCCTGTCCAGTGTTACTACTCGACCTGATTTTATAAGAATATCTACCATTGATAAATATTAACATTTTATACCTAAAAGTCAAGAGTTTTAAGGGATTTCACACACACACCATTTTTAGCCACGGTTTCTTCACTGTTTGATATTGAGTCGAGAGTCGTGAGTCGGGGTAAAGGGGTTGGTGGGTTGGTGAGTCAGTCGGTTGGTCGGTTCCTCCCAGACCTCCACAGGGATTAGAATTTTGGATTTAGAGCACAACCCGATCCTCACCAAGGAAGAGGGCAAGACATGTCTTGCCCCTACGTGGGAAAAACGAAGATGTCATACTGTTTACCCCATAAAATGTGAAACTATTTCATAAGGGGTGCAACCACCGAGCTTTACGGGGCAAGTCTACATTCCCAAAAACCGTGCAGGAACCGTGGCATATATTAGGGGTT
>JAGLZA010000054.1 GCA_023131835.1 Caldifarciminota bacterium | reverse complement strand
GAATGGATAAATAGTTAAATCGGAACGAACCCAATGAACCCTACGAACCCCATGAACCCCACGAACCCAATGAACCCTTATCACATATCACATACCACATATCACCCTACGAACTCCACGAACTCAATAAACACAGTACTCAAGCCCCTAAATCCTATTCAAACCCAGATTTGCACTGATTGAACAGTTTTTTTATATTTTTGAATATTAAGTAAAAAGAGAGAGCTTACTATTTATAAAAATCATTTAAGGGATAGGATAAGAGATAAAAAAAGCTCCCCGGGCAGGACTCGAACCTGCGACCACCTGATTAACAGTCAGGTGCTCTTCCAGCTGAGCTACCGAGGAACTATAGGCAATATATTATATTATTATCGTCTGTCAACCTGTGCTATATGAGAACCACACCCTCTATCTCATCCAAATTCACAAAATCGTCTGATGCTCTTATTATCTCAATCGCGGTTGGGCCTCTACCCGGTCCTATCAGGAGAATATGTTTCCCCCTTCTGCTTAAAAAATCAATCAGGGGTTCAAAATCGCTATCGCCTGTGATCATAACAATTTCATCGACGAAATCGGATATTGATACAACTTCTAATGCCATCTCTACATCCATATTCGCCTTTATAGAACCATCCGGCCTGTCCTTTGCCTGCTTACTCAAAACCCTATAGCCTATAAGGGAAATAGCATCAATTAGCTTTGCTCTATTCTCATCTGCCAGCTTAAATGGAATAAACGCAGAAAATTTTATTACCTCAGCGTTTTCTTTCCTGTAGCGTTCTATTAAATACTCCTTTAATCTATCATATCTTATCTCAGCACCCTGTTTCTCAAATATCTGCTGTATATTCTGAACATCGATGAATACCGCAACTTTTTTCATTATTCCTCCTTTATATTAGTATAAGCAACTTTTAATTTACTTATTCGCAAAATCCTTTGCTTCAAGTCCAAATTCTTCTCCTGCCAACCCTCTTTCCTCATGCAGTTTTATACCAACATTTTCAAGTTCCGTAAGAATGGGTTCATAGATATCAGGCGAGGTGGGAATATAGACCCCTTTCTCTTCTATTTTTCCACCAAGGAGTAACCATACAGCACAGGCGGCAGGAAGACTGACTGTTCTCGCTATGGCAGTAAACTCCCCAACAGTGCCATAATCGACCATCTTTGAAATAAAAACTTCTCTTTTTCCATCTATTTCTGCAACAACCTCATCCTGTAAGATAACCATATCTTTTTCACCATCTTTATATGAGAGTTTATCAATCAATTTCACAATGAGAGCATCAATATTTCCACCCGAATCGATTGGTATCTTTTCATCGGAGAATAATCCCAGCCACTCCAGTTTATCTAAAACCTCCTCTGGTAAATCATAGTTAAGGCAATCAACAACAGCCTTTCTGGGGTCATCCCCATTCGAACCTGTTAAATCCCTGATAAATTCAGCGTAGGTGGTATTTGACAGGTCCTTTTCTTCAGTGCCAAGAAGACCAAGTTTAGATATGGCAAACCAGAGATCACACCATCCGGGATAACGTATAGTCCCTCTGAATATCTCTTTTGCCTCTTCAATGTTGTATCTGGCTAAATATTGTATTGAATCCCGATTGGGATATACTTCCATCTTGCCAACACCTTCTATATCCATATGGAAATAATGAGAAAAGAGGCTATCGGAGGGAACCAGTATCTCTTTTCCATCTTTTAGATACCTGGCGCGATTTCTTCCGGCCAGCGCAACACCCCTTGGACTCCATCCAAACTTATATCTGAATGGGTTGTTGCTGTAATCCGGTGCCGGAAGAGAGCCACAATAAGAATGGAAGGCAATGACTGAACCACCCTCCTTATGTATCTTATCTATGGTATTTTGTGCGGAGAGGTGATCGATTCCAGGGTCGAGTCCTATCTCATTGAGTATAAGAATCCCGCAATCCTTAGCCCTATCATTTAGATTCTGCATCTCTTCACTTACATAGGAAGTAGTAATCATATTGGTCTTATGCTCAAGACAGATCTCAGCCACACTAACATGATATGTATAAGGAAGGAGGCTTACAACACAATCAGAATCCGCAATCAATTGACGAAGCTTATCTTTTTGATCCACTGTCCATTGGATTGCTTTTCCATTTGGGTGATTTCCTATCAGCGCTTCTGCTTTACTCAGAGTTCTACTCGCAATGTTTACTAAAACACCTTTATCCAACAGGTATTGAACCATAGGTTTTACGACCATTCCTGCGCCAAGAATAAGCACTTTCTTCATTTATAACCTCCTTTGCAAATAGTCTTTTAGATACTCATATTTTGGAGTTAACTTACCTTTATAAAGAATAACAGCCTTCTTTAGAAAGTCCGGAAGGGTGCATCCTTCAAAATCATCCGGATAAGAAGCCTTAAAGACATCCGGGATAAAACCTTTAAGTATGTGGCTGAAGTATATAGATGATTCGCGTGGGAGCTCGGAGGGCAGAATATCTACTGCCATTATAACCGGACCTTCGCCTTCTACGCCAAATTGTATTTTGCCACTTTCAGGATTATAGACATACACCGGATTTTCTGGTTCTGTACATTCTACAGTGCATTGAATGGCTCCTTCAATATCACAACTAATATCTCCAACAACCTGAAGAGGATAGGCTTGAGGATCCTTTACTTTTTTCTTGTAATTCTCTTTAAGCCATTCCTTTGTAACCAACCTTGGATACTTTTCTTCCCAGTAAATAGCATTTATCAGAACAGTAATATATGGAAGATACTTAGAGAATACCCCCTTATAATGTTCTGGATTATCATAATAATCCTGAAGGTCAAAACTACCACCATCCTTTCTCTGAACGATATGCTCTTCTTTGAATACAACCTTATAAAATGTATGGGAGTTATCCTTAAGTTCGAATAGTTCATCTGGTTCAATCTCTTTAACAGGAAGATAGGAAAGCACCTCCTGAACACCAGAGGAGACATTTCCATACCCGGCTACACCAATGACAAACGGGGCGAGTTCGTTGGGAAGACCGTCTTGAATAATCTCTCTACCCACCTTACTACAATCCTTTTCGAGTTCTGACACTGAGTGATAATCTAAGACGCGTTTTATATGGGTGAGAGGGGTAGAATACCCTTTCCATTCAAACCGCTTACCTGCTGCCCATAGGGATTCAACTATGCCTGCAATGCCGGCATATTTTCCAAAGGCTATCAAACGTTTCCCATTTCCATTCTCTATACATTCATAGTCTATCAGGGTATTCCCCTTGTTCATCATTTGCTTTAACATAGGCATATTGTATTCCTGTCCCTTTATCGTATGAGAAAAAAAGACATATATCTTATCCCTCTCAAAGAAATCCGGAGGCATCTCTTTTACCCCAAAGATTACAGGAGCATTAAGGTCTTCCCTTACTTCTGCTCCAACCTCTTTATATTCCTCATCAGTAAATACCCTGATATGCGATGGCTGAACCACCACCTCTATAGAATGCTTGGAGTCCAAAAGAGCAACATCCTCAGGCACAAGAGGTGCTCTCCTCTCCCATTCGCTTTTGTCTTCTCGTCTAATCCCTATTCTTTGCTCCATAATTAACATAACTATCACATTCACCCCCTTTGTCAAGGCTTATTCTTTCTTCCCTACCCCCCATTTTTTTCTCGCAAAGCACGCAAAGGGAGCGAAGTTCGCAAAGCCCCACCAATCCCCTTTATTTATGGTATTTTCAGAAGGAGAAAGGGAGAACAAGAATTTGGTAGGGGCGTTCAATTGAACGCCCCTACTCCCAGAAAAAATTCACTGAAAAACCTTGCATTTACTGCATTGACAGTATTTGAGTGTAAGATTTGAGGGGGTAGGCAGTTATTCTTTCCTCCCTACTCCCCATTTTTTAACCACAGAGGACACAGATTTGTAGTGGCAGAGCTCGCTCTACGACCTTGCAGGGACAAGATACACCTTGTCCCTCTTACGGAAGCTACTTCCCAGTCGCAACTTCCCTGGAGTAGAGGCAATTCATGAATTGCCTCTACAAGTCTCGCGCCTTGGGTAAACAAGCTCGGTGGTTGCACCCCTTATGAAATAGTTTCACATTTCACCCCAATGTAATAGTATACATTACATAGGGCAGGTGGGGTAAACAGTATGACATCTTCGCTTTTTGCAATACAATTGTCATTGCGAACTCCTCCTCCTGCCTGACCCCTGTGAAGCAATCTCCCTTTTCAACACAGCGCAAATCCACAAAGAATTGAATTCTTGGATAAAATAGTCTCTTAAAACCATGGCCGCTAAAACAACTTTACCAGTTTCAGCGTCCTCTTATAATCCTTTGTATCCATCCTGAGAAAATAGACCCCCTGTGGCATATTGTCTCCCTGATTGTCCCTTCCTTTCCATCTAATCCGGTAAGTTCCGGGAGTAAGAACACCTGACTTAAGAATTCTTACCTCCTTTCCACTAACATCATAGATACTTAATCTGACGGATGACTTTTTGAGGATCGTATATTCTATTAAGATATCTTGAATAAAGGGATTTGATGAGACTGCGGTTAATAGGGATTTTTCGTTATTTGTTCGCCTGTAGTGGCTCAATCCACCCATATTCACAAAGAATTCAATGGTATCACTCAGGATGTTTCCTGATGAGTCCTTTGCAAATACTATAAGATTATTTGTATCCTGAAGACTCAAAAGTTGGTCCTCATAAACAAATTTCAAACCTGTTCCATATGCATAGAATGTGCTGTCCCCCGGAGCAATATAAATAACACCATCTGCTATTGAAGGGGCAGAAGCTGACCAGTCATTAGAATACTCTCTATACCACTTTAAATGTCCTGTGTATTCGTCAATCACCAGTAAATTAGGAATCTTTGTAGTATCACCATAACCCCCACAATTATTCGTAATAATACAGCCATCTGCTATAACATTTGTGTTGTGAACATAATCAAGCATCAATGAATATTCCCAGATTGTCTCTCCTGTCTGTGCATCAATGCAATACATAGATTCCAGACCTATAAAAACCCGGCCCTGATGATAGGTTGGTGTTGCTGATAGATAAACCTCAGTCCAGGGGAGAAAAGGGTCCAGTGTATTCTTCCATATAGTAGCCCCTGTGAATGGGTCCAATGCCAGGAGTTGATATGGGGACAACTCACTCCCTATGAATAATGTTGAATCCGCAATCAAAGGAGCAGAGTCCCAGAAATCAAATGAATCACTCCGTTCCCAGATTATATCTCCATTTGTTGCATCAAAACATATTAACTTTCCTCGTGAATCAGGACCAAAGTATACAGATGGGAATGGACAATACAATCGATCCTGCCACAGGGTTATTGTGTTATTAGATTGACAATTTGAAACAGTATCCTTCCAAATTAGATTCCCGGTTGTATCATTACGGCAGTAAACAAAAGATGAATCATTATTATATGTTGAATAATATACTCTTCCATCTCTCACTGCAGGGGTTGTAGAAGATGAACCAGGTGATTTTGACCAGACAATAGAACCGGTTTGTGCATCTATACACCATATACTATCCTCACTCAAACAATAAATTCTTCCCTTATGGTAGGTTACTGCATCATCAACCCTACCAATACTATCAATCCTCCACAATTCATATCCGTCATAAGCACGAAATGCATAGAGGGTTCCAGGTGGCTTCTCGGAAGCCCAGTAAATAACTCCATTAACAATCACAGGTTGACAAAAAGCATGTCGTGCAGATATTGAATCCTTCTTCCATAGAATGGGTGGGTCATCAGGAACAGGTGATTTTGAATATCCTGTGTGCGTATCATTCTGACAGTATGTATACCAGTCAGTAATTGTCCTTTCCACTGTATCAGGTCCCTCTGAATTGAGATAATACCAGAATAAC
>JAGLZA010000537.1 GCA_023131835.1 Caldifarciminota bacterium | reverse complement strand
ATACTGCTAAAGTAGGCATCTGTCTCATTGGCTACAGCCCGGGCTATCAATGTCTTACCGCATCCGGGAGGCCCATGGAGAAAGATTCCCTTTGGCGCCTGAATGCCCAACCTTTCAAAGACCTGTGGATACTTCAGGGGTAACTCTATCAACTCTCTTACTCTCTGTATCTGTTTATTCAAGCCGCCGATATCTTCATAGGATATCTTGAGCCCGCGCTTCTTTTCAGCCACCTCTTCTGTCTTCATCTTGATAAGTGTAGTTGGTTGAATCAATACAGCATCCTTGGGTTGAGTATCCAACACCCTGAAGTCACAAGAGCGGGTCCCAAATAGATTTGCCCGAACACGGTCACCGGTAATCAATGGAAGACCTTCCAATAACCTGCCTATGTACTTTAGATCCCTATCTCCACGTAATGAACTGATAGTTAAAGGAGCTAAGGTTATCTTAACTGCGGGTTTGGGATCCACCTTTCGAATCTGAACCTTCTCATCCAACCCTATCTGTCCGTTCTCCCGGACAATTCCGTCTATCTGGATAATCTTTTTGCCCCGGTCCTCCATATAGGCGGGCATAACCTTGGCCACTGTCTGCTTTTTACCCTTAAGCTGGATAACGTCGCCTACAGAGACCTTTACCTTCTCCATATCCTTAGGATCTACTCTTGCTATACCCCTTCCCACATCACGGGGTTTTGCTTCTTGAACTCGTAAGGTCAATGTCTCAGCCATGTAAACTCTACCTCCTTTTGTTCAATCATTACTGTTGCATCACACGGCTATTATAATACCACAGTCCTCAAAAATCAATTCTACGATCATCTAACTAATCCCTTCATTTTTATCAAAAGCTCTGCTGTCTCTTTACGTACTGTAGATATAATTCTGCAATTTTTACAATCTCCGCTTTTCTCATTATATTTTTCACAAGACAAAAGCATCTCTACTTCGTTTTTAAGGCGTTCTGCTCTGTCAGCTTTATCAGAAGGAGTTTTTGCCTCATTAATATCACGAGTCAATTCCTTAATAGTCCATTCTCTTTTTAG
>JAGLZA010000536.1 GCA_023131835.1 Caldifarciminota bacterium | reverse complement strand
ATTGACTACTCTGCTCTGGTGAATAGTTGGAGCGAATATAGGCGTATTAAGGAGGAATTGATTGCAAGGGGTTTTAAGGTAAAGAAAAGTGAACCGGAGCATCGTTTATTTTTTAATGATGTAGCAGTTGATATAGTCCCCTATGGGGATAATTTGCTTGAAGATAATATACTGGTTTGGCCTAAATCTGGACATCAAATGAGTATGGTAGGCTTCGATATCGTTTTCCAGCATGCTCAACAAGTTAAAGTCAGCGAAACATTAACAATTTCGACTATTCCTATATTTTTATCTGTTTATACAAAAATGATCGCATTTTTGGATAGGCATTCGCAGAATGATTTGATGGATATTTTTTATATGCTCAATCATTATGAAGAAGTAAGTGTAAGCAATCGTCGATTTGATCTATTTGAGATTGAAGGTATCTATTATGAAAATAGTGGAGCGTACTTGGTAGGATTGGATTTGAAAAAGGTGCTTTCATCACAAATGTTCAAGAGTATTCTGAGTTTCTTTAATTTCATCGATGATCCTGATAATACTATTTTATACGAAATTGCAAGAAAATCAAATCAGAAGCCCTTAGAACTCATTGACTTAATTATAGCGTTCAAGAAAGGTCTTGGTATCAAATCATGACCTATTTTTGTAATACTTCCAGTATTTAAAGAGAAATTAAAACAAAATCCTGCTGTTAGCATTTAAATCTTATAAGCATCAATATCTCGCATAAATAGGCTCAAGATAGTACATATACCGAAGAGGACAGCGATTAGAAGCCATATTGAATCCTAATATAAGTATGATTCCCCCAATTTGTCCTATAAGCATTAATACACCATTTGATGTTGCCTCAGGCACCGGATAGGTGATTTCAGCAGCGTATGTCAGTCCAATCGGTAATGCGGATACTAATAAAAATCCGTATAAAAATGAGATAATGCAGAGAGGAATAAAATAGGGAAGGTATGCTAATAGTAATGTTAGAGGCACTCCGGATCCTACAGCAATATTGAGAAAGATACGTCGTTTATGATATTTATCAGA
>JAGLZA010000535.1 GCA_023131835.1 Caldifarciminota bacterium | reverse complement strand
GAATATATATTTAATTTACCTGCTGTTGAAGATCTGTAAGCAACACTGTAACCATTTAAATTTCCTCCAACAGTCATAAAATAATTCGGTAAAGGCACTGATACAAATATGGAATCGACTGAAGGATTAGATCTTAGTTGGTCAATATGGCTGTCAACAGAACTCATCAGTACAGAATCCACGCTAATCTGGATTGTAAACATTGTTGTATCGAACCTCGATAATGTTGAATCCGTCATATATTGAGTCGTATCAAAAGAAACAGGATCATTATCAAAGTTAACTGTATCAATATTTACGACACTACCAGTGGCGATATCTTCGTACGTGACTATCAATATATTTTGTAAATCATAGGCTTCTGTTTGTCTAAAATCAGCGGCAAATACTTCAATACCATAGGTTATGAGCGAATCCCAAACTGAACTGATATTGGTTACCTCAAATGTATCTGCTTGACCAATGTTAATAACGATATACGTCTTCAGTGAATCACTCCAGGAAATGTTCATAGGCTTGATTGTTTCTGCTGCATCATTATCAGTAATTGCGTCAATACCGATATCATCGACAGAGTCGATTTTATAGGTCTCGTCTTTAAAATCATCACAACTTGTAATCAGTAATGGAATAATAAGGAAAGCTGCACAGATTATTTTGCTTAAGCGTTGGCTGGACATGGTATACTCCTTATACTAAATCTTTATTTGCATTTTATCGTACAACAATAAGTTTCTTAAAAATACTTCCACCCTTCTTAAAGTTAGGTGGAGAATCTTCCGTAACTTCAATATAGGCAATATAAATACCACTGACAATCACCTGCCCTGAAGATGTCAGAGAATCCCAGGCTTCGTCACCACTGTTATCGGTATGATGAATCGTCTTGATCAAATCTCCGCGTTCAGTGAATATTTTTATCATACATTTAGGTGGCAGTCCATAAAACATCAAACGGTCCTGGGTAACTGTCCCAAATTGATAACTCAACGCACTGATATTATATGGATTGGGTACTATCCGAATGCCATCCAGAGATGTACCCGGTTGACGCGTCAGAGTTGCCGGTTCAATAGTCCGTGTCCAGAACAGACTGCTTTCGAGTTTAACACCATCATCAATTGTATTTACGAATCCGTTATCCACGGTAACGACATAGTAATAGTAATCAAAACCACGAATGGCACTTTTATCTTCATAAATATACGTAACCGGATTATCCGTTCCCTGGCCACAGGCATATATC
>JAGLZA010000534.1 GCA_023131835.1 Caldifarciminota bacterium | reverse complement strand
CATCGATATTATAATTCGTAAAGGTCTCTTCTTTCGGATTGAATTTTGAAAGCCCGTTGGTCATACTTAGCCACAGATTACCGTCATCATCTTCCAGAATACCAACAATGACGTTACTTGGTAAACCCTCGGTTTTTGTATACTGAATAAACCCGCTGGTCGACCGATCAAATTTATTGAGTCCCTTACGGGTTGCAATCCAAAGATAATCGTGTCCATCCTGGTAAAGATATTGAACAAAATTATTACTCAGGCTGTTGGATTTTTCCGGATCTGAACGATAGAGAATATACTCCCGACTCACCTGATTATAAGCCACCAATCCAGACCGCAGGTATCCAATCCAAAACAGTTCGGACCTGTCCGTTAAAAGCGTCAGGACAACCTCATTGTTCAAAATACCGCTTTTATCATAATCAAGGTAACTGAACTCACCAGTCTGTCGATCAAACTTTTCCACGCCATTGTTGGTTCCCAGCATGAGATTTCCATCCCGATCTTCAATAATGACATTGATAATATTATTCGCCGTAATCGGTGTGTCTTTGTTGTAAAAACGTTCGAAGGACTGGTGCTGCCGATCAAATTTATTCAGACCCTCTTTAGTCCCGATCCAGAGAATTCCCTCACGATCTTCATAAACGCAGGTAACCTGATCACTGCTGATGCTGTTAGGATTGTCTTTTTCTGTGATATAATGTGTACAAATTCCCCGTTTCCGATTAAATTTATTTAGTCCCCCACCTTCAGTCCCAAGCCATAGCGTTCCATCGGCATCTTCAAAGATCGCCAAGATCGTGTTATTACTGAGATTATAGAGATTCCCGATCCGGTTATCGTAAAGCTGGAACTTTTGTTGGTTTTTCACAAAGCTGTCTATTCCACTGCCATCCATTCCGATCCACATAACACCGGTTTGATCCTGATAGATTGTCCGCACACTGTTGCTGCTCAAACTGGAAGGGTCGTTGGGATCATTATTATAATGTTGGAATCTGCCGGTCTTCCGATCGAAGAGATTCAGTCCTCCCTGAATTGTCGCTATCCAGAGATTTTTATCATTATCCTCAAAAATATCTTTAATCTCATTGCTACT
>JAGLZA010000533.1 GCA_023131835.1 Caldifarciminota bacterium | reverse complement strand
GAAATAGAGCAAAAACTTATCTTTTTGCTTGAAGGATATTAAAGGTGTATATTAACGAGTCAGGCAGGAAATCAGATTAGGATTAAAATTTAAGGAGGACGGGATGCTTGTGAAGAGAAAATTTATGAGTATATTAATAGTTATAATTATATTAGTGTGTTTGGGATTTACCTTTGGTTTTCGGTATCTCAAATCCCCTGCTTTACTCGAATGGGATTATAATCAAAAAATCTCAGAGGTAACTATCTTGATGGATGACCCGGATGATCCTGATATGGTAAGGCTACGAACCGAATATAAATTGGAGGAAGTTGTTAGAGGAACTGAAAGTAATTATGAAAAACTTAAAAAAATCATTAAATGGACACACGGTCAATGGGAACACAGTGGCTCTAATAGACCATCACGGTCTGATCCTCTGACAATACTCAAGGAAGCCTCTGAAGGCGAGAGGTTTCGTTGCGTGGAAAACGGTATTGTAGTAGCTGCAAGCGCTCGAGCCCTTGGAATGCCATCTCGTGTCCTTTGCCTGAAAAGAAAAGATGTCGAGACTGCGCGTTCTAATGCAGGGCAT
This sequence comes from Caldifarciminota bacterium, assembly GCA_023131835.1. Classification (GTDB taxonomy): domain Bacteria; phylum Hydrothermota; class UBA3072; order UBA3072; family UBA3072; genus JAGLZA01. Next base: position 780 of record JAGLZA010000533.1, on the reverse strand, counting down.
GTAGTTGCTGAGGTATGGCTTGATCAATTCGACAAGTGGGTATTTGTTGATGCTCAATTTGATGTTATCCCCGAAGTTGATGGAGTTCCACTCAATGCTATTGAATTGCAAGATGCTATTGCTCGTAATAAGTCGGGGCTGGTAATTCGTTCTTCCTCATCTGGTAAGTTCCAAAAATACTGCTACATTAAGTGGATTGGTTTATATCTTTACTATTTCGACTTTAGTATTGATCAACGATTCTTTTTAGAAAAATCCGAAAAAAGGCAGGGTAAGGTTATGCTTGTTCCGAAAGGTGCTAAAAACCCAAAGGTTTTCCAGAGGAAATACCCCATAGAGAATTGCACATATATATCCAACCCTGAAGCCTTTTATCCGTTGATTGAAGAGTGACTGTTGTTATGCAAATGACGAAATTAGATGTTTTGCACTTCGTAAAACCCAGAATCGTCAGTCAAAATATATACAAAAAAAGGAGATGATAGAATGTTTAGTAAAAGGAAAAATTTGTTTTGTCTTTTAGGAATGTTCGCATTACTACCAAATATTGCCTTTGCACAGGGAAAGGATAGAGAGGGGAGCAAAGACCATTCATTGATTTCTCGGTTTCCTGGTTCAATCATCAAACATTATGATATGAAAGAATTTGATGAATATATCCTTCCTTTGGGTAAGATTGAGAAAGGTAAATTATCGAAAGAACAGCAATTGGCAGGGAAGATAACTCGGATTCAATACAGAGCTCCGGAGGGCCGTTCGACACTTGAAATCTATCGTAAC
>JAGLZA010000532.1 GCA_023131835.1 Caldifarciminota bacterium | reverse complement strand
TACGAAGAATCATCCAAAACTTTTGGACTTTAATAAAAGCAATACGCTGCCGCAATCAGGTGCATACGTTGGTTGAACTAAGCCCACTTTTAGAAATTTTCACCAGTTTTAGAAACCATTTTTATAGTAGCTAATTTCCCTTTTACTGAATTATAATCAGATAACATACCTGATTGATCTATATTTTCCGGAAGCAGTATATCAATAAAAGCAGGATTAGAATATTTGTAATTTCCACCGCTTATTAATCCCGGGACACTTTTGAATACCGGAATAAGACCGGAAAAATTGAATGTTGGCTCATTTGTAAGACCGACACCAACAAAATACCTCCACCCATCTTCAGTTTCACCAATGAGTTCGATTGGGAGTGAGAAAGTCAAAGTGTTCGATTTTAGATTAGCCATATCATTATAAAAATCACTTGTCGATATAAAAATTTTCCCCAGACTGTTTGAAATATTGATCCCAAAACCAACGTTAATCTTTAAATCATAACCATCTGCCAATTCAACCTCGTTAGTATATTTATAGAGCTGTCTCCCATTTTCGTTTCCTTTATTTATTGCAATTACAGTCATCGGAATGAATTTCGCACCACCCGGTCTGTTTGAAACCGGTTTAATCAATTTTTGCAATCCTACTCTAAAATAAACACTGTCTTCATCTTTGAACACTTCGAATTTTGTAAGGTCAAAACATCCTTTCACATAATTCTCATTAGAAGGATATTTATAATCACCATCGCCTTTGTCATCATTTTCAGGGTCTGTCATACTTAATACCAATTTCGCTTTATCAGGTATAGAGAAACCGATCTCTGGTAATTCTATTTCTCTGAGATATTCTTTCCATTTCTTTTCCAGATTATATAGTGTGATATTATATACTCTCATTGATTGAACGTTCAGATCTCCGCTTATATCAAAATCGGAAATAAAATTCTTTAGTCTATCTATTCCATATGTGTCTATTAAATAACGAATGAACGATCCTGATTCCTGGTATGTTATATAACCTAATCTCAGAAAATCGGCATTCTCCATTGTCAGTAATCTCTTGATTGGGATATAGTTAGTGTTATCTATTATATTTTTCGAATAATTGTGTGCATACTCTGCAGTTTGAAATGTTGTCCCGCCATAAGCAACTGCCAGTCCTTCACTAAAAAACGCAACACTGTAAGGAATGCCGGATGATAACGCAATAATATGCATTACCTCGTGCGGATTATAAAACGTTGTTGATACAGCAATCTGAAACCACGCTATAGAATCCTGATATGTTACAGCAGCTAAGCCGTTAAATGGTGGTTGTGTTAAAAGGCTGCCGCATTCCTCCGGGGATGATGCTTTATAGTATTCAATCTTTTCATCAAAAGAAAATTCCATTGCTCTGCACATGGATTGGTATTTTTCATCCAGTAACTTAATTTCTTGT
>JAGLZA010000531.1 GCA_023131835.1 Caldifarciminota bacterium | reverse complement strand
GATTGGGTCTTTTCACAAAGTAAATAGGGTAATGTTACATGGCTTCCGAAATCGTCTCGTTAAGTAGCGATTCCCGTTGATTTTTAGATGAGCCAAATTATTTTATCATATAATTATTAAGTGAGATTAAGGAGGAAAGAAATGAAAACCATCAACAAATCAGTGTTTTTTATTGTAATGGCAATTATGTCCTTTACCGTACTTAGCAAGGCTGGATCTGCTCAATCCCCTATCGTTGTCGGCGCTGATATCGCCATCGTGCAAACTGAATACGGCAAAGTCAGAGGCTACATTCATGATGGTACGTATGTTTATAAGGGCATTCCTTATGCACATGCTGAACGGTTTTTACCACCTGAAAAACCGGACGCGTGGGAAGGCATAAGAAGCTCCTTATTTTGGGGGCCGACCTGTCCAATGATGACACCGCCTACCGTAGACGATGATGAGTTTGTATACCGGCATGATTGGGGATATCCGGGTGAAGATTGCCTGAGCTTGAATATCTGGACACCTGAAATCAATGATGGTAAACATAGACCTGTCATGGTCTGGATTCATGGTGGCGGTTATGCCTGGGGTTCGTCTCAGGAGCTTCCATGCTATGATGGCGAAAATCTCAGTAAAAAAGGTGATATCGTGATGGTTTCTGTGAACCACCGCCTAAATGTATTGGGATTTTTGGATCTATCTGCCTTTGGTGAAAAATACAAATTTTCAGCGAATGCCAGTATCATGGATCTTGTGGCAGCTTTGGAGTGGGTGAAGAACAATATCGCTAATTTTGGCGGCGATCCGGACAACGTCACAATCTTTGGGCAATCTGGCGGCGGTGGCAAAGTGTATACATTGCTGAACGCGCCTTCCGCTAAAGGTCTTTTCCATAAAGCAGTTGTTCAAAGTGGTGCGAATCCCAGATTTCAGAAACAGGAATTAACCCAACGACTTGGCAAAGCTGTTGTTGAAGAACTTGGTTTACAACCTTCGCAAATAGACTCCATCCAGAAGGTGCCCTATACTGAACTTGCGGCAGCGGCACTGCGGGCAATAACCAAAGTCTCGGAACAACTTGCTGCCGAAAATAATCCGGAAATTCGCTTTCGTTTTGGCTTGAGGCCGACTCTTGATGGTAATTTCCTACCTTATGAAAT
>JAGLZA010000530.1 GCA_023131835.1 Caldifarciminota bacterium | reverse complement strand
TAGATGACTGGAAATCTTCATAAGGTATCGATTAATAACAAGGCCTATGGCGAGTTAAATGGAGTCGTCGTATTTTTGACTGACGAATTATATAAAAGGTTGGAGAAATCACCGAGCAGACAGGGTACACTGCTTAATGCATTTAGAATAGGGAGAGCTATACAAGGTCAAAAGCATATAATCACTCTCATCAAAGCAAGTAGAAAAAGCAGCAAGATAGTATTCAATTTACAAAAGACGGAAAGGGTAGGTAATCAGTATTTCATCAACTATGACGAATTTAGACGAAGGAGCCGAGCAAGATTCTTCCCATTGTATAGGCAAACAGCCTTAGATGCTGCAAGGTTTTATCTGAACAGCTACCTTCCGGAAGAGTTCGAATATAATGCGGACCAATTAAAAGAGTCGGAGATTAGGAGAGTTAACAAACAGTTACCCAGAGTTCTAAGCGAATTATCTGCTGAGGAAAAGAATAAGGTAACAATAATTGAAGAAGCAACCAAAACGGTGAGGAAGTTAAGACGTAGAACCAAAGTATTAAAGGAAGCATTGGTAGATTTACAAAGGCAATCTAGTCTATCCTTCTATCAGCAGTCTTTAGATGAATTAAGGCTGAGGTTAAGTAAGAATTATCCCGAAGTGAAAGGTACTTATTCATGGCAGAAGTGGATTTACAGAAATCATTGGCTATTTGGTGTTCAATATTTAACACCAATTGAAAAGGCAAAGATAGGTTTCGAGAATATCCCTGATTTCCTATTCCCAACTGTAGATGGGTTTATTGATATTTTGGAAATAAAGAAACCTACCTTTGAAACGGTTCGTGAAGATCCATCACATCCTGGTTCATATGTATGGTGTTCTGAAACGAACAAAGCCATTGGTCAGGTGGTAAACTATATTCAGAATATGGAGTTAAATCAGTTACAACTTACGAAGCGAATTAATGAAAAGTATGGAGAAGAATACCCGATTCCTATTCAGTCAATCAAACCGAGAGCCTTTATCTTGATAGGCAATTCTGCTGAGTGGAAAAGAAAAAGAAAAGAAGCATTTAGAACATTGAATTACTCTCTGCATGGTATAGAGGTTTTGACCTACGATGACCTAATTAGATGGGGCGAGAGTATTATCTTAATGCTTAGCAAGAAAGAGGATTAAGACATAATTATTTCTTCATATTGGCTATGTTTAGGTTATTGTTTTGGAATACAAACAGAAATAATGTTGAGGACATAGTACGCTCTATTGTCCGACACTGTTCCATTGATATCATAATATTGGCTGAATCAGAATTAGACGATAGCCATTTACTTGAAGAACTGAGTATTGATACTGAGGAATGCTATTCTATGGCTCCGGGAATAGTGGATCGCCTGCGCATATATTCCCGTTTTGATCCAAAAAACATTGAACCGATCCATGATTCATCTTATATAGCTATCAGAAATATTGTGAACCCATCAGATCCTAGTTTTTTGTTAGTTGCGGTTCATCTACCAAGCAAACTATATGAGGAAGAATATGATCAGATCGCGATGTGTTTTGGCATTGTTAAAGCTATAGAAAGAGCAGAGCAGGCTGTTGGTCACACACGCACGATATTAGTAGGTGATTTCAACTTAGATCCATTCGAATCTGGTATAGTCGGGGCTGAAGGATTTCATGCAATAATGGATCGGAATATAGCAAAGAAGGGTTCCAGAGTAGTGAAAGGAGAAAAGTATAAGTATTTCTATAATCCTATGTGGAATGGTCTTGGTGACGAATCAAAAGGCCCACCCGGAACTTACTATTATGATACCAGTAGGTATATGAATTACTACTGGCACACGTTTGATCAAGTTTTAATTAGACCAGAACTGCTAGATTATTTTAGATATGATAAATTAGATGTATTAACAGAGATAAATGGACGCTCATTAATATTAGAGAATGGTATGCCAGATGCTAAACTGGCATCTGACCACCTTCCAATAGTATTCGAAATTAGTATGTGATAGGAGGTTTCAAATGGTTGAAGAAAGTATGTGGGGCGAAGTACCACAAAGCGGAAAAGGCATTAAGCTTCCTTTCGACTATTTACGTGAACAAGCAATTATATTATCAGAGATGC
>JAGLZA010000053.1 GCA_023131835.1 Caldifarciminota bacterium | reverse complement strand
GGTAGGTAAATCCATCAACAGGACTTTGTATATCAATTGATGAGATTGAAATAATCAATAATAATACTGACATTTCTACCCCCAGTTTTTAATAGTATATTAATATTACTATATATACTACTATATGTCAAGTTCTTACTGTAAATGGGGACGGTGTTTGCAAAAGAGCATTTGGATTCAACGAAAAGAATATTAGAATGAGTAAAACAGGAATTAAACAGGTAGATGAATTTATCAGAAAGGTAAAAGTGTATATTTTTTATTACTTCAATACAATCAGTTTCCTTGTAATGCTCTGTTGAAACATCTCTAATCGGTAAAAATAAATACCATTAACACAATCTTTCAGGTCTATATCCACTTTATATCTTCCCTGTTCCTTATCCCCTTTAATTATCGTTTTTATCCTTCTACCTGTTACATCAAACAGAGAAAGGTCAATATTCGATTTCCGGGGTATGGAATAAAATATTGTTGTTCTATTCCTTACAGGTCCCTTTTGAGCAGAAATATAGAATTCGTAATCCCTATCCTTTTCCTCAATCCCGGCAAGGTAACCCGAAAAGAAATACAATTTTCCATCAGTTCCACCTATAGCTATATCAATATTTCCGTCAGAGTCCACATCTCCCAGTGCCGGTGATGAATAAAAAGAAGTTCCCACATTTAGACTCCATAAAAGGGTTCCATCCCCTGAAATGATATAGATGCTCCCTTGAGTTGATGCTTCAACCACATCAATAAGACCATCTCTGTTGAAATCACAAAGAGAGGGAGAAGACTGCATTTCTTCGTATGTTTGATAAGTCCATAGCACACTTCCATCCTCCCCATTCAAAACATAGATATAACCATCATTCGAACCAAATACAATCTCATTAATTCCGTCTCCATCAATATCTGCTATTGCAGGAGAACTTCTTACATCTCCACCAGTGCCATATTTCCATAGGACAGAATCCCCTGACAGAGCATAAAGAGTATCATTATTGGAGCCAAACAGTAATTCATTAAGGCTGTCTGCATTTATATCACCAATTGTGGGTGTTGAAAGGACTTCATCTGATGTCGTAATCGTCATAGAAAGTTCCTGATTGTAACCATCATAGATTTTTACAGAATTTCCCTGACCAACGGCAATATCCTCTATTCCATCAAATCCAATTATATCTCCTACACACGGAGAACAAAGACCGGGAGTTCCATTCATATACAACCAGGAAGTACTTCCATCCTCTCCATTTAGGACCCGCAAGAAAAGACCTACACCTATAACCTCCAATTTATGATCACTATCAACAGAAGAAATGACAGGAGAACTACTGATTCCTGAAATGAAATTATGTGTCCATTTTTCAGAACCGTCTTCTCCGTTCAGGCAAACAATTTTTGAATTATCAGAAGGTATAACTACCTCAGCAATGCCATCTCCATCTAAATCAGCTATTGCAGGAGAACCTATAACTCTTCCGGTTAATGTATCCACCCAGACCAGATTTCCATCCTTATCAATCACATAAACACAACTATCACAGGAACCAACGACAATCTCAACAATATTGTCACCATTGATATCAGCAATCACAGGGGATGATTTAATGGTATCATTCGTAGAAAATGTCCACGTTGAATCAAAGGCTGTAACAGGATAAGTAGGATAATCTATAAAGGATGAATTATCCGGTAACCTCTGAAAGGACTGCCAGTAATTCTCGTATAAAGGATATTCGATTGAGACCTCAGTGCTACCGGAATCAACCATTGTTTGAGGGGTTGAAAGTGAAGGAATATACCTTCCCTGGTCCTGTTTTTGAATGGATACATTCTCTATATTCCCCTGAATATCATCCATTTCAATATCATTAACGGTAAATATTATAGTATCTCTATCGAATAGAGAAATATAATCATCCATATCCGAGAGGTCAACAATAACAGGATGAGAGGGAAAGGAATGATAATACTCGATAATGTGATTCCAGTTGAAGAATTCCGGTGATTCCCAGGACTCATCCGCAACCTTGAATGAGAATTTTACATATGCCCTTCGGGAATGAGTCAGTTTCACCGCACCTTTTGTTGTAGGATGGTAATTTCGTCTGTCCTTTGTATAGTAAGCGGTTTGATATATCACAAAATCCGAACTCTTCATTGCATCATAGGTCATCCAGAAATACCCATTATCTCCCCAGCTCTCTCCCCAGGAATTTACAAGTCTAAAAGCACCCTTGCCATCTGGCGTATCAAGTGAATCATTATAGCCCATAATACAGACCCATTGACCACCCCAGTACCATCCACCTAAATCACCTGTATCATATATATAATCCAACCCGAATGTATCACTATAAAAGGGATCCCAGACCTTTATCGGCACCACAGCATTATCACTATCTGAAAGATGTTGTTTTAACTGATCAATACCTAAGTCGTTTGAGATATCTATTGCAAACAGTCCCTGTTTACACCTGTAAGTAATTGCATCGTTATATGCCTTCTCTGATGGCCAGGTAATTGGATCATCATTACTAATATTTGTGGAAGTATAAGGAGCACATCCGAAGTCATTTAGGCATTTTACAGCATCACTAATAAGTCCGCCTTCATCAGCACCACCATTTATCTGATTATATATGAATAGAGGATCAAAGATATGTGAAGAATCAGAAGTGTCCCAGCAATTGTTGTCAATATACTCCTGATATGTCTTATAATAATATCCCAATGCCCATCCTACACTGCTTTCAAGGTACCCCTGGTATCCCACAGGTGGCATACCTGAACTATGATCTACAGAATCCCGAAGAGGTTCCTTAATCTTAATCTCCTCATATCTTATATTATCAATCTCCCAGGGCGGTTCCGGAATAAATCCAAGAGAATAAATGTTATTGCCTGACAGATAACCTATTGATATAAACGCACCTATAACAAAGAGGATTCTTCTATTCATTGGTCCTCCTGTTAAATTTAATAAGTTTCAGGGTTTTATTGTATCCTGGTGAGATATGCATATTCAGAAAATAGACACCCTGTGGCATATTGTTTCCCTGATTGTCCCTTCCTTTCCATTTAATCTGGTAAATTCCGGGATTAAGAACACCTGACTTAAGAGTTCTTACCTCCTTTCCACTAACATCATAGATACTTAATCTGACGGAAGACTTTTCTGGAATTGTATATTCTATTAAGACATCTTGAATAAAGGGATTCGATGAGACTGCGGTTAATAAAGATTTTTCGTTATTTGTTCGCCTGTAGTGGCTCAATCCACCCATATTCACAAAGAATTCAATGGTATCACTGACAATGTTTCCTGATGAGTCCTTTGCAAACACTATAAGATTATTTGTATCCTGAAGAGATACAAGTTTATCCTCATAAACGAACTTTAAACCAGTTCCATATGCATAGAATGTGCTGTCCCCGGGAGCAATATAAATAACACCATCTGCAATTGAAGGGGCAGAAGCTGACCAGTCATTAGAATACTCCTTATACCACTTTAAATGTCCTGTGTATTCGTCAATCACCAGTAGATTGGGATTATTTAACGTATCAGAATACCACCCAAAATTATTCGTAATAATGCAACCATCTGCTATAACATTTGTGTTGTGAACATAATCAAGCATCAATGAATATTCCCAGATTGTCTCCCCTGTTTTTGCATCGATGCAATACATAGATTCCAGACCTATAAAAACCCGGCCCTGATGATAGGTTGGTGTTGCTGCCAGATACCAATCGATGGAGAAAGGGTTTAGTGTATTTTTCCATATAGTAACCCCTGTGAATGGGTTCAATGCCAGGAGTTGATATGGGGGCAAATCACTACCAATGAATAATGTTGAATCCGCAATCAAGGGCGCAGAGTCCCAGAAATCAAATGAATCACTCCGCTCCCAGATTATATCTCCGTTTGTTGCATCAAAACAAACCAAATTTCCCGGTTCTCCCCCAAAAGAGGGATTATCGAATGGACAATACAATCGATCCTGCCACAGGGTTATTGTATTGTAAGAACCGTAACCTAAAATTGTGTCCTTCCATATTAGATCCCCGGTTGTATCAATACGGCAGTAAACAAAAGAAGTATCATCATTTGATGTATGTGTTGTATAATATACTCTTCCATCTTTCACTGCAGGGGTTGTAGAAGATGAACCAGGTGATTTTGACCAATATATGGAACCGGTCTCTGCATCTATACACCAGATACTATCCTCACTCAAACAATAAATTCTTCCCTTATGGTAAGTTACCGCATCATCAACCCTACCAATACTATCAACCCTCCACAATTCATATCCGTCATAAGCACGAAATGCATAAAGGGTTCCAGGTGGCTTCTCAGAAGCCCAGTAAACAACTCCATTAACAATCACAGGCTGACAAAAAGCATGGGTAGCAGATATTGAATCCTTCTTCCATAGAATAGGTGGGTCATCAGGAACAGGTGATTTTGAATATCCTGTGTGCGTATCATTCTGACAGTATGTATACCAGTCTGTAATTGTCCTTTCCACTGTATCAGGTCCCTCTGAATTGAGATAATACCAGAATAACTGAGGAGGAATACTATCCTCAACATAACATTTCAAATCAATTGTATCCTCCTGGTAGGTAAATCCATCAACAGGACTTTGTATATCAATCGATGAGATTGAAATAATCAATAATAATACCAACATTTCTACCCCCGGTTTTTAATAGTATATTAATATTACTATATATACTCTATATGTCAAGTTCTTATTGTTATTGAGGTAATGGTAAATGGGTACGGGGGATGACAATCAGGACAATTTTTTAGATATTATACAAGTTCTGAGTTCTGCGTTTATTAAAATAGGTAATTAAAATGACGATTTATGGGATGTAGGGGAGAGCTGTCGAGGTCCAACAGGATTCCCCAGATGGGGGTAGGATAACTCCACAGTTGGGGTAAAGAATACCTTTGTTCCTACAAAAATCGCGACAGGGATGTCGCTCCCACGAAAGACAAGCGAGGGTGGGGACGGAGGTAGACAGATATGACAGGATAAAAAAAGGATAGTAGAGCGAGGCTGTGCATACTGTGCAACCTCCGTCCCCAGGTTTTCAAAACAGAATTCTCTTTGCGGGCTTTATATTCCTTTGCGCTCTCTGCGAGGAATTTTTAATAAACCGTGGCATTATCAGCTATCAGCTATCAGCTAAACAGCATACAGCAATCAGCTAAGATATATTTCTATGTTCTATCTCTTCTCTTTCTCGAATCACAAAATTCCAAGGTGGCAGAGGGCTCTGTGTCCTCTAAAATACAAAAATTAAAGGAAAGTGGTTGGGTTCTGTTCTCAGTGCCCTCTGTGGTTAAAAAATGGGGGGAAGGGTATTCCGATTTAACTATTTAACCATTCAACTATTTAACTATTTCCCAATGGAGCGAAGCGACGTGACTTTGTGATAAATACCCCCTTGACAAATATGCTTATTGTATTAGTATATAAATACAATGTTTAAAAAAGTAAAAGGGAGGTATTATGTATATATTGTTTTTGTTGTCTATTGTCAGTCAGTTTCTAACGATTGAAGTCAAGGAAGAGGGTGTTCGGAAAGTAATAATAAATGTTCCCAGGGAACTTGTAGAGGTGGCTTTGGAGTATGCGGAAGAGAGTAGTGATTGCAAAATCACGATTAACGACGAAGAAATTCCTGCAGACAGCATATTTAAGTTGCTGAAGGAAGCAGAGAAAACCGGTGAACCAGTGCTTGAGATAGAAGATGAAGAAGGGGAAATCATTCGATTTTACTTAAGGGACAAATCGGAAATAATTCGCACTCATAAAAAGCCTCGTAAACTTGTGATTGATATAAAGGGAACCGACAGCAATGTCCTTCTCAGGTTTCCTTTATGGTTTGTCAAATGTCTCCCTTCCTTTGTGATGGCAAGGGGAGAGAATGCCAAAGAGATAAGGCGAGCAAAAAGACTAATCAGGAAAACCATCGACGAAATAAAAGAATTAGAAGGTGGTTTCAATCTTATCGAGATAGAAGACGAAGGAGAGAAGGTGAGAATTGCCTTTGAATAAAAATCTTGTAAAATGGTGATGTAATCAGATTTCCCCCCTACATAAAAGGTAGAGACAAGGCATTGCTTTGTCTCTACCTCACCCCCTTTTTAGCCACGGTTCCTGCACGGTTTGATATAGAGTCGAGAGTCGTGAGTCAAGAGTCATCAGTCGAAAGTCCCCCACCACCCCCTTTTTAGCCACGGTTCCTGCACAGTTTGAAAAAGATTCTTTGTTGCCCCCCCTCCCATCCCTTTATGCCACGGATTGACACGGTTTAAGAATAATTCTTTTGTTACCTAAAAGTTGTAGCCAAGAATTAATTCGTGAAAAACTAAAACCTAATCCCTAACCCCTAAATCCTATTTAGGCACTGATTCCCACTGATTAAAATGGAGTAGTGGCAATTCATGA
>JAGLZA010000529.1 GCA_023131835.1 Caldifarciminota bacterium | reverse complement strand
AAGGATTCACTCGCCGTCGAACCCCAAAGGGAGAACTTTTTTTCTTTAAGAACCATTGAATCCTATCGAAGATGTTTCTACCGCACAAAAGTTTCTCTTCTATTCCCTTGTTGTCAATAGTGTTATAGGCATAAATTTTTGGGAATGCGTAGTTTGGATAAATACTACCGTCCTGTCCCAAAAATGTTATATCATCAGATAAAAATTTATATCCCTCCTTAAAAATCAATTCCATTTCAAGAGAGGTCTTGCCTACACCTCCGGTGCCTGCAAGTATAAGTACTTTATCTGGGGCATATTCAAGAGCACTGCCATGAATCAAAGTCAATCTTTCAGGAAAAAAAAAGAGAGAGGGGATCAAAACAAGTTCATGGAAAACCTGTCCAATATCTTCAAATGGATGACTATATTGAATATTACGAATCTTTCTTCTCCAATTCCTTTGGTTTTCATCAAAAGTCATCTCAATATGAAGCACTTTTCTTTCCTTTCTAAATAACACAGATGTCACACCAAAGTGACACCGAAACCCATCCTTTAACTCTTCATGAATAGAAGGGTTATTTGCAAGAGTTTCAGATTCTCCGTCTCCACTGTTAATCTTAATAATAATATCCGGTGAAGAATTTGTTAATCCATATAAAGAAAGTTCTCTTTTTAAGATAGAAGAAGCCGCACCATCGCCATAATTAATTGTAACATTTTGTGAAGCCATTTTATAATTTTTTGTTAATTCCATCTCAATTGCCGCAGAACCTTTTATAGATTCTATCCAATGTCTGACCTATCGACTGATAACCGAACCTACTCTCTGCAGATTGAGCAATCTCTTCAGATGAGTAATCCTCACAGTGGTCTAACATATAATCTATAGTTTCAGCTAAACTATTAGAATCTTTAGGCTCAATTAGTTTTCCAACCTTTTTATCAATCATTTCTGGAACACCTCCTACTTTAGTAGCGACAATTGGTAAGCCGGACGCCATAGATTCTATCAGAACACAAGGTAAATTTTCACTCTCACTGGGCAAAACAAA
>JAGLZA010000528.1 GCA_023131835.1 Caldifarciminota bacterium | reverse complement strand
AAAGTCAAGAATGCTATATTGTAGTCATGATAAATTCAGTCTTGAAAAAATCCTCCTTTTGCCATAAAATTGAGACAAAAGGAGGAAAACATGCCTAATGAAAAGTTAATCAAAAGAGGAAGATATGTCAAGAGGGACATCCTGGTAGTAGGAATTGATATCGGTAAGAACACCCATGTAGCAGTTGGCACTTCATTGGAAGCAGGTTTTACGAAACCTTGTTATATCAAGAACAACAGAGACAGTTATGAGGCTTTTGAGAGGGTAATAGAGGAGTGGAAAGAAAGATTCGACTGCAGAGATACGGTTATTGGTTTTGAATCAACCGGGCATTACTGGAAACCCCTTGGATATTATCTAAAAAACAAGGGGCAACAATTAGTGGAAGTGAGTCCGAACAATACAAAAAAGGCAAAGGAAATGATGGATAATTCTCCATTGAAGTGTGATCCTAAAGATGCAAGGGTTATAGGGGATCTTATAAAACAGGGTAAAATACTTACCCCTATTATTCCAGAGGGAAAGATATTATGTTTAAGAGAGATTATACATACGAGAGAAAACATGGTAAAGGAGAGAACATCTATACTAAACAGGGTTCATAAAATAATGGATGTAACATTTCCGGAGAGGAGAGAAGTAATAAAGAAGGTTGGGAATAAGACTTCGTTATTCCTATTAAATGAAGCACCATTTCCTGAGGACATCATAGAGAAAGGAATAGAATGGCTAAAAGAATGGATGCGAAAGAAGAGCCGTGGACACTACAAACATAGTGACGCTGAGAAGCTATATGAGTTAGCGATAGAAACGATAGGAGTAAAAGAAGGTAGAGAGGGTTCTCTATATGAATTAAGTTCTCTTTTACCGAGATTAGAGAAATTAAACAAGGAGATCGATGCAGTGGAATTCAGGATAGAGAAAATATTGGAGAGTATAGAGGAATCGAAATACATCTTAAGTATAAAAGGGATAAATGTAATAACAACAGCAGCTGTTATATCAGAGAGCGGTGGGATAAGCAGATATAGTGGAATAAAATCTCTTGTAAAGGTAGCAGGTTTAAATCTTTACGAAGTGAGCAGTGGAGAGCATAAAGGAAAGAAACACATAACGAAGAGAGGACGTAGTTTAATGAGGCAGAAGTTATATTTTGCTGCCTTACAGCAAGCAAGGGAAGGGATGCCCCTTTATTCTTTTTACAAGAGATTAATTGATAATG
>JAGLZA010000527.1 GCA_023131835.1 Caldifarciminota bacterium | reverse complement strand
AGGATCTACTATGGAGTATCAAAAGCCGAGCTCTTTGATCCGGATACGAATATACGGGTGGGATCCTTACATCTTTTAGCAATGCTTGATCGCTATCCGGATAGTCAAAAAGCTGCCATCTGCGCATATCGTGCAGGTGGTGGGACTATAGACCGTCTCATAGTAAAATATAGTTCTGCATGGTTTAGCCACTCGACAAAACGAACGAAGATATATTTTAAGGCGGTTAGTGATAACTATAAAAAACTTTCCCTTTGTGGAAGGTAAGGAGGTTATTATGTTAAGATCAGAAAGACCTTATATCTCGTCAGAGAACAAGGAGATATGGATAGCCATCGAGAAAATCAATGAGAAATTCGAGATGCTCGATAAAGTATCCAATCACATATCGGAACTCATCAAGATATTGGATGACAAAATCGATAAACTCAACAATTTGAGTAAGGACAAGAAGGGTAAGGGTAAAGACTAATGGCCAGGAAGAAAAAGAAATGGGGTAAGATAGGGCCACCTGGCTCGGCAAAGAGAAAGCGTCACATGGCTAAGATCAGAAAGAAGAAAAAGAGATAATGGCCAAAATGGAATGTCCGAATTGTGGGGTTGTTTTTAACCCTGAGATCTCCGGGGGACTCTGCTATACTTGTGGTACGGTATACGAGAAAAAGGGAGAGGACTGGATCGCTGTCAGTATACCGGAACCCACAAAACCGCAAGTCTCTCCGGAACCCAAAAAAGAAGAACCGAAACCTGGTCCGGACCTTAAAGAAAAACCGGATCCTGGGCAGGTCTCCTTTCCTGATCCAGGGCAGAAAAAAGAGGTAGATCCGGACCAGGGCATCGATGACGATATGAATGTTGAATTTATGGATTATGATGAGGTATACGGAGACGGTGAAGATGAATAGGACAGGAGTAGAGATAGACCCAAAAGGAGAAAAGACGATCGAGTCGATCGAGAAGGTAGAGGAAAGCATAGAACCGAAAGAAGGATCAATTTACAAGGGGCTCTCCAAATCCGACTATATCGTCAAGTTGTATACGGATCTATATGAGAGCAATATTCCTATCCGGAAATTTACGAGATTACTCAAGGAGAAACACAGTATACAGATATGCTATACCTCTACAAGAAATCTACTGATAGCAAGAGGCGTTTACACTCCGGGAGAGACCCCGGGCCCGGGCAAGGCTCCACCAGGCAAATCACCTGAAGATGAATTCATCGATGAGATCCTCGAGCTCAATACAGAAGAGTTATGGGATTTTTACTACAACTGTATCTGTCCGGCAAGGATGGGACCGGCATGGAATCAAGTTCCGGAAAAAGAGATCAAGAAGTTAGGTAAACTAACAGATAAGCTCCTGATAAAATGGTTACCATTCGTAAAAAAATGGGTCCTCGAATTACAACTCGGAATAATTGTTTTAACTATATCACTACCTCGAATGAGGAAGGTAATAGAATGGAAAAGGCAAAGATCACGGCAATCTTCGGAAAATCCGGATCAGGAAAGTCGTACCTGACAAAAGAAATTCTATCGAAATACAAAGGCTCATTTGTGATATGGGATTTTATAGGTGAGCATACCGGTGGAATTATCTTTGATGATCTTAAGCCTTTTCTGGTATATACAAAACAGCAGATTCGATACAAGCAAAAGATACGAGCAATACTCAGGCTCGAGGAAGAATATTTTGACCAGGTCTGTTTCGTCGTCAAGGAAATAGGAAATATGTTTTTTGTGATAGAGGAGATAGAGGAAGTCACTATCAACGGTAAATGTCCTAAAAATTTAGCATCCCTGCTTAGATTCGGCCGGCATAAAAACGTGCGGATACTCGCAACATCGAAGCGACCGGCAGAGACTCCACGTCTATATACTTCTCAGGCTACAATGCTTATTATCTTCCAGATTAGAGAACCTATCGATTTGTCCTGGTTAAGAAAGTATGCCGGTATCGATATACGCAAGGTTCAAAATCTCTCGATAAAGCATCATCAATGGATGAGAAAAAGATTTTAAAAATTACCCGGGTCAGCTTTCATGATCGGAAAGAAGGGAGGATCCAGATCAGGATAGTAGGGAAGTGGCTGCAGACAAAAGGATTTCAAGCCGGGGATTTTATTAGAATTGAAACATTAAAAACAGGGCAACTCTTACTCACAAGAATGGAATAGATATCCAGTGGATGGATATCTAACGGGGCCAAAGCCATGCCACCAGGTTTTGGCCCCACTTTTTTGTCCAAAAAATTCAAGAATTTTAATATATTCAAATACAATGAGATA
>JAGLZA010000526.1 GCA_023131835.1 Caldifarciminota bacterium | reverse complement strand
GTGAAACGCCCAGTGCGGACCCGCATGCTGGGTGTTGTGGGGGCTGAGGGAGAAAAACCCTCAGCTACCCGATTCGCTGATGATTTCAGATTTCAAGGACACCAGTTCATTATGGAGTTTTTCTTCTAGCTCTTTTATTCTTTTGTACACAATGCACCGCTGACCCTTTACGTCAAACTTTAGCTGGTCCGCTTCCTGCGCCAGTAGTACAGTTCTAACTCCCGCACCCCAAGCGTACCCGACTTCCAGATATACATTCGCGTTTGAGCTTGTTAAATCGGCAATTACAAGAGAGGCGCTTTTTATTCGCTTTCTTACCCAATCCATTACATCCCCAGTGAAAGTGGACAAATCAGCCCTTTCGCATAGAAAACCAGCCTTTCTTACCGCGTTTTGTATTCCATAATCATATACATCATCCATTTCTTCTTGGAATGGCATTGCAACAAATATATGCGGTTTGTCAGCGGAAGAATATCCTACAGATCGGAACTTCTCAGAAACCTCTTGTTTTGCCTGTTGTAGGTAGCTTTTTAGGTTAGCCTCAACATAACCTCTCGGAATCAGTTCAGTGAGCGCCCCTTTCAACATGCTTGCACGCCTCTTATCGATTTCAACTATCGAAATTCTCTGAATACGTTTTGGAATACGTCCACCCGTAATTCCATCAATCAGACCCGCGATCTCGGACTCAAATGCTTCTATTTCATCCAAGCCACATCCGGCACCATGAAGCGTAAGGCATACGTGTTCGATAGTGACATCTCGCTCCTGCTCGGAAAGTACCTCCAATGCTGTTCTAGCAAATGTTCGAATGTCTTTGTAATTGAATTTGGATAATTGTCTTACACCAACGACTAAGATATTCCGAGGGCTGACACCACCCTTAGAGTGAAAATAATTGGTATTTCCTGGCGAGGGCGAGAACAACGATTCGTCTATGCCTATACGAGTTATTTTCTTTGAAACGATACGGTCCAAGCCAAAATGTGCTTGCGCATATTTCAGAACAAGCACGTCCGAATCGAAAGACAAGACGTCATCATTAATGACGGTAATTTTTACTTTTCTGTTATTGTTTTCCATCGTATCTGCTTTCTCAGCTAACGAATTTGGTCACAGGTGAGGC
>JAGLZA010000525.1 GCA_023131835.1 Caldifarciminota bacterium | reverse complement strand
CCCATTACTATCATATAGCCATCCCTCCACTTTACCAACCCCTGCATTTGTCACATCTACTCCAACTTCTGTCATTAAGTAGTTGTACAAGCCATCACCGTTAGTATCTAAACCATAATCAAAATACGCATCGTTAAAGCTTGCAGAAATATTTGAAAGTATATGCACAAAAATAACCCCATGAGTATTGTGGCCTGCATCATCAGAAGCAAATATATCGATGACAAAATCTTCCGTTTTAGTGAAAGTGATATGGGTGTAAAGTGTGACATTCTCGCCACCTGCTAAGTCACCGATGTTCCACGTTGTATTTGTAGCATTTACATTCTCTGGTAAGGTTATCTCTGCTAAAACATTGGTTGCTGTTAAATCACCAATATTTTTGACTTTGAATCCAATCTCAAAAGGCTTTCCAAATTCTCCAGAAAAAAGCACATACTCATCCTCCACATCGAGTTCTGGTTGAGAAAAAATCTCTGCATATTTTGGGATATAATCTATCCCGCCGTTTTCTGACTCTATTTTAAATGTAACTCCGCCTAAACTCGGTCCTATTGCTTTTACGTCCCAAGATAAATCAACCTTTTCTCCCGGTGTTAAATCACCTACATAGTGAAATGCTCCATCTAATAGCTCAAGCATGTCTGGAGAAGCAAGCAATGTTGCATTAACATCAGTTAACGTTTCGTTACCGGTGTTATTTAGCTCAAGGCTAAAAACATATTTCTCCCCCTCTGTCATATTGCTTGGCATTGATACACTTGTATCAAAGGCTGGTATTATATCAAAAAATGCCCAGTCCGTTTCGTTACCGTAGCTCGCTTTGACGTAAAATTCGTCTGTTGTATCAAGATTTTGTGGTAGATTGAACTGATTTAATAGAGTTATATTGGTGTTTGCAGGCACACTCACACTTTCAGCATGTTCATATAAAACAACTTCTACGGGAAGTCTTGCGCTAAGGTCAATAATATCAATCACACTAAGATTTAATGTATAATCACATGGGGTATTTCCATAATTACTTATTGTGCTATTGATAGTGATTAAATCCCCTACTCTGTACACTGATTTATCTGTAAAAATAAATAAAGAATATGTCGAAGGGGGATCTTTAACATCTCTTTTATCATAAGAGTTTTCGCCCCAATATGCCCAACTCATATCTTTTACCCATGGCTTCTTATGCTTTAAATCTTTTTGAGGAACCGATTCTCCCTCCCTATAGGGTTTACTTTTACAGGGATTATATTTGAAAATTAAATCAGCAGCTGTCTCATAATCATTACCCTTTGGTTTATCATTTAACTCATTGTTATTGAAGTTTTCAGTTCCCATTAGCACAATATCATTCGTTTTCTTAATATATGCCCGCCGACCAGAAGTCCCGAATTTTCTTCTGCTTACCGGATCAAAACCCAGAAAATGATCATGTGGATCTGTAACTTTCCATTCCCCGTTAATATACGCTTCTTTAATATACGCTTCTGTCCATGTATGGAATGTCCATCCTAACTTTCCAGTAACTCTTTTTGTGGCATACGGATTTGCATCAATTGACGTTGGATGGGATGCGATACCTACAGATCTTAAATATGCAGTTAAAAGATTAGCCATATCAGCACAATTCGCACCTCTCTGTTTTAGTAGCAAATGACGAACCTCATAGTCACCAGTTTTTGGGTTCCACCCCTTTTCCTGTAGTGTATACCCTGGAAAGCTATCATCAACATATCTCGACAATTTCTCAGTTGCTTTTTGAGGCGATTTTTCTCCATCAACTATTTTTTGGGCATTTCCAAAAACCTCCTCCTTAAATGGTGTGAGTACATATCTGAAACCATAATCTGCACCATACCATGTTTTCCATGATGCTATGCCTGTATAGTACTCTGTTGGCCGCCTAAACCACACACCTATTTCATCTCTTCCTTCACTATCGCCACGTAAATATGCTTTCTTTTCTCCATCACTAAGACCTTCAGGTATCTCAAAGATCGAGTTAAATTTCGCCTTATTCGAATCTGAATGCTCTAATCCAGATCCATAATTTGCTGTGATTACCACAGGTTCATCTTCTGCGGTGATCTTCGCTTTTGCTTCATATTCACCCACTGGAATATCATATGGTATTTCACTCCACTCGTTGCTCTCCCAATCCCATATCGCAACATATATGCCTTTATTTCCATTCCATACCGCATCCAGTGTTGCAAGCTTATTTCCATTTCTAAAAATATCAACCTCCACTTTATGACCTGAAGGTACTGAAGCTTTTACCTCAAATCTTGGATAATCTTGACCTCTCCTAAAAACTTTATCTTTGTATTTACCTTCATATTGGGATAATCCCCCCACAACTTTGATTTCGGGCTTAAGTGTCTCTGGCTCCAGAACGAAATCGAAATTACTGACTCCCCGCTCTCCTTTACCGTCAGGAACCTCTGCGGTAATCTTATAGAAGCCCTCATCGTTTGTGAATGTGTATGTGGGCTTCGCACCCTCAATTATCTCGACCTTAGCTCCCTTTAGTGGTGGTTGTCCAACATATGGAGGTTTTACCGTTCCTGATATCCGTATAATTTTAGAGTTCTCGCTATTGATTAGCACCTTTTCCTTTGGAAGGAACTCTTCCTTGGATGCTTTCAGCTTTATCTCAGCGGGTGAAAGTTCGAAGTCGACATCGTGTCTGGTATCCAATCCTGAGGTTCCAGGCCCGGAAACAAGCGCCGTGATTTTATAACAGCCAAAACCATCTGTATATGTGGAATAAGGAGTCGCCCCGTCAATTATTTCTATCATGGCGCCGGATATTGGAACTCCGGTATCTTTATCAGTTACCCTTCCAAATATAATTATCTCTCGAAAGTTTCCACTATTATCTACTTCCTCGTAGTCACTGTAATA
>JAGLZA010000524.1 GCA_023131835.1 Caldifarciminota bacterium | reverse complement strand
GCTCATATTTAATGGCAACAGCGATAAAAGTCGGGTTAGTTACAACAACCGTAGCATCGGGAACAGCAGACATCATGCGTCTTCTGGCAACCTGAAGTTGAATGGATCTAATCCTTCCTTTTAATTCGGGACTTCCCTCATACTGCTTCCGTTCGTCCTTTACTTCCTGTTTGCTCATTTTTATTTTCTTTTCATGCTGCCATTTTTGATAAGCAAAGTCTGCAATTCCAAGAACAAGAAGAACTGCACCGACTTTGACACTGAGTTCAAAGAGTAGCTTACCAAAAAAAACCAACGTTTCTGCTACAGTAATATTATATAGTATCCAAAATTCATTAAGCTCAAGATGTTTCTTTAACACTGAATATGCGATAAAACCCACAATGATAAATTTTAATATTCCTTTTACTAACTCAACAAGTGAGCTAAGAGAAAATATCTTTTTAATTCCTTGAATTGGATTGAGTGCACTAAATTTTGGTTTGAGAGCCTTTTTTGCGAATATAATCTTAAAATTATCCTGAGCAAGGTTTATTACAATGCTGGCGGACATTATGAAAAGCGGAATAGGAGCCAATATTGGTATAATATATTTTATCGTGAAACTAATTTGCATGGGAAGTGAAGTTGTAGATATTGAAATAAACGATGCCTCACTGTAAACATGGATAATAAACTTGGTTATATTTCCCATAATATTATCTGAATTAAAATAAAATGCTAAAACTCCGGCAAATAAAACTGTGACAGAAATAAGATCCTGACTTTTTGGGATCTGTCCTTTTTCTCTCTCTTTCTCCCGCCGCCTTGGAGTCGCTTTTTCAGTTCTATCCTGTGCTGATTGCTCCGCCACTTTTTAAGCACCCTTTAGTTGTAATACGATCCTACTTAAAAAATTCACAAGATCACTATAAACAGAATCGAATAATAGTTGAAAAATATTTAACGAAGCTATTAGGGCAAAAATACCGCAGCCTATTCTAAGAGGAAGTGACACGAAAAACGCATTCATCTGCGGCATCACACGAACAGTAAGCGCAACAGCTGCCTCGACCAATAGTAAAAATATCATTGTAGGAACAGCAAAACGAAATGCTATATTGAAAGCCATTGAACCACTATAGGCAATACTCTGTCCTAATTCCGGCGTAAATGTCCCTCCTCCTAATGGGATCAATTTGAAATTCTTAAACAAAGTCTCAATAAATAAGTGATGCCCATCG
>JAGLZA010000523.1 GCA_023131835.1 Caldifarciminota bacterium | reverse complement strand
ATCCTGCCGATTTCGGCGGGCTAGAAGATAACTACCCGAAACAAATAAGTTTAGAAGGTTCAAATGATACATTAAATTGGGAAACAGTATTACCATGGACAAATACATATACTCCATATATAAGTCATAATGCATTATATGGTAAATGGCAAAGATATTCATTTACAAATATAAAAGGTTATTGGCATTATAGATTATCATGTAAAGATAATTGGGGAGCAACAGATGGAAGAATAATAATTGGTGGTTGGGAAATGTGTGAGTTGGTTGAGGAAGCTAATATTTATAGGATTCTTGGCGGTGAGACGAATAATATAAAACAGATTTGGGCTTCTGATAGTTGTGGATTCGAAGATGAATATGGATTAATATATATAGCAAATGAAAAATTAAATATTGTACAGGGGTCTAAATTGGTAGAAGAAAAAGATATTTCTGAATTGTATGACGATATCAATGTTGTTTAAGGAGATTTGAACTAATGGGGTGGTTAAATTCCTGGAAAAAACGCGTAAAACTAATAGTTGATAATACAAATATAGATGGAGATCTATCAAATTTCCCGATCTTAATAAAGATTTCAAATAGTTCTGGTATAGGTTCAACTAATGTAACTTCGATTTTCACGGAATTGGGTTCAGATACTAACCGGAAAAAGGTTGCTATCACCACTTCTGATGGAACAACTCAATGTTATGTCGAGATTGAACGGTTTGATTATTCAAATTCTGTTGCATGGTTGTGGGTAAAAGCCCCGTCCGTGGCCTCTGGCGCAACAACGGACTTTTATTTGTATTATGACAATTCAAAAAGTGATAATACTTCTTATATCGGCGATACTGGAGATACCCCTGCGCAGTCAGTATGGGACTCAAATTTCAAGCTCGTAATGCATATGGCACAAGATCCGAACGGAGATGTTGCTGGTGCAATAAAAGATTCTACCAGTAATGTTAATCACGGAACTCCAGCCGGCGCCATGACTTCTGCTGATTTGGTTGAT
>JAGLZA010000522.1 GCA_023131835.1 Caldifarciminota bacterium | reverse complement strand
AATCTAACCTTATTCGTTATGCATTCTGTTTCATTCAATTTTCAGGAATTAAATCGACCAATGCCCGTATAGTCAACAAATAGCTGACAACTGCGGCATCTTCAATTTTTGTCTTTGTTTCATACTCATGCATTACGTCGTTGCCATCCTTTCTTAATTTATGCAAATTGAGTGACTTCAATTTTTTAAATCTATTCTCAGCCAGAGACACGACTTTTACTAAATCGTCTTTTGGCATTCCATAGTAATTAATTAGAATATACTCAAGTAATGCTCTGCACAAGGCTGTTGCGGAAACATTTAACCCAAAAATATAGCTCTTAACCGCTTCATTGTACATTTCTACCAGCTTATCAGTTTTCTTCTTTATCTTCTCAGACATAAATAAGTTTGGCGCCTTGCCCCATCGCCTATTAATATCGTGAAAATTAATCCCGATAACCTTTTCAAAATAATTCAATGCACCTATTTGCTTATCTGTAAATGTATCTGGCAAAAGATCGCTGTCGACTATGTCGTGTATCGCGTCAAAGATTTCATTTACTAATAATGCAGCATTGTCTTCAACCGGATTGAAAGTCATGCCTATCGCATTGGGTAAACCATCAGTTATCTTTTGCCAAAACTCTTCTTGCGATTGTCCTTTTGCTTCAGCGTCTTCCGCCGCTTGTTGAAGTAGTTCAACTAATTCCTTTTCATATTCCTCTCTTTTCGGTCGTGCTATCTCGTCAACCTTAGTTTGATAATTAGTGATATATTCATCCCACCTTTTCTGAAAAATGGGAGGCACAACTGAAAATTTCGTTGGCTGATTTGCAAGGAAACGGCTCAATTGCCTATGGGTTTCGTCAAGCTGATAACATAGCTCAGCGATTTCTGGCTTTGTGCTGGGTAACCATTTGAGATTTTTTAAGGAATAATTAAGCTCAGATTTCAGCCGATTGAACAAAACCAAAAATTTTTCAATGTAAATTTGCATTAAATAATCCCGCTTTTATTAGATGCATAACATTTACGTATAAGGCAATTTTGCCTGATATCCTGATATTGAACAGACAAACAGGCAAATTTGCTTGCTTTCAATCCGGCGGACAAGGATTGATTCCCCGCAGCTTGCTGCGTT
>JAGLZA010000521.1 GCA_023131835.1 Caldifarciminota bacterium | reverse complement strand
CCTTTTCCACAGAAGTGAATCGCTCCTCCTCCGAACTCATCGAGTAATCTTTGGTCATACGGTTTGATAAATTCTTCAAACATTTCTGGAGATAAATTCATGGCCGAATCGTCACGCAACATAATTTGGCCTTGATGCAACATTGACCAGTGTATTGCATAACCATCGGAAAATGGCACGATCTTTTTCCATTCTCGCATGAATGCCGCGTATGTTTCTGTAATCAAATTGAGAAAATCTTTCATCAGATCTGGAGAATCATAGAAATGGACAAACATAGAACTTCCCCATAATATTTCACATATGTCCATTGGACCCTGAAGATCAGGATGATATATAGTGACATATTGGCTTAATTTTGGATAACTTTGAATCATTTCCACAAAGCGATTTCCCATCTCCAGGACTTTAGAACCCAGACCGGTATGAAGATTAGGTATACCGTTGTCTAGTAGGGCTTTGACTGCATTTATCCCTCCGGTGAGGGGTTTTGAGGTTGGGAGTGTATTGAAATTTTCATCCATAATAAACAATTCTGCACCAAAGATGGTTGGCATGATGCTCGTACCGTAATTACACCGAACGGCTAAGAGCTTGCCACTCGCTTTTGCGAGCTCTTCGGAACACAAACCAAACTGATGAAACGCCATTATTTCATAGTCGTCGATGGCATGGTTTATTGAGATTTCGGGCCATAACAGAATGGATTGGATTTTTCGGTGGCGCTTTGGTATGAAAATGGATTCCTTATTTTTATCATAGATAAAGTCTTTCCATTGTTTAAACAAGTTGCCTTCAACTTCACTATCGATTCGGTTTTCAAGGTCATTTAGATATTTTTCAATCATAATACTGTGATTCCTTTCTTGATAAGTTGGAATCTATGGTTTTCAATACAGCCTGTACAATCGGTTTATTTCTTTCTTTTCAATTCTTTATAGAACGTTTGTAATACATAAAAAGCCTTTTTCTTTTCACCACGGTTGGAGATCAATCCTTTTCGATTCCAGAAGTCTTGAATACCAGGCAAAGACCTTCTGGGGGAGCGAAAGTCCATCAATATCCAAGGCGTCATACCTCGGAGGAACTGGATTTTTTTTAGCATGTTGATTTGTTGTTTATATAAATATTCTTGATACTCCTCCGTCCATCTTGTTTCTGTATCACCGTGGTATCCATATAGAGCACCTCCA
>JAGLZA010000520.1 GCA_023131835.1 Caldifarciminota bacterium | reverse complement strand
ACCTGATTCTCTATTTTGAATCGCTGCCCTGCTGACTTTTCAAACGCAACCGGATATATCTCTCGGCAAACTCGGCCGTCTTTTAGGGTTATGGTATACCGTAGTCCCCATTCATCATCTTTTATATCTGTGATTGTTCCCCAACCTTCGGGGTTTGCCATATCACCGGTATAAAAAATGCGTTCTCCGATTTTCATGTTTATTCCTCCCTTACTTCTCCTCTCTCATATACTACTACATGCCAACCCTGCGTTTTACCACTAACGTTTAACAGGTTCGCAAATATCCCCGCTAATACTTTACCAACCAAACCGATTTTTTGCATTTCGTTTTCTCCTCTAATACAAGAGATTTAACTGATCCTTCCGTACACATTCCATTATGCTGTATATCTCGTTTCCTCGTATTCCCATCGCATATTCCCTTACATCCTCTTTTTCCTTTCTTGCTCTTATCCGTTCTCTTTCTGTGACCGCAAATGCCTTTCCTAAAACCTCTACTAACTCTTCTCTGTCTATTGTCTTTCTCATTTCTTATCCCCCGTGTACGTGTCCCAGTCCCCTATTCCGTTCCATGTGCCGTAATATGTATCCACTTTTTCCATTCCAAACCTTTCTTCTTCCATTTTTTCTTACCTCCTCCTTTTTATACTACTATTACCTTATCCATCCCCCTGCCGTGTATCCATACCTTTACATGCTCTTTTACTAACTTCTTTTCTTTTCTCTTTGCCGCATTTCCTTTCTTATGCCTTCTGGTGTGCATTTTTCTTATTCCCCCCCAAATAAATCCTCTAACGTCCCTAATTCCTTCCCATACGGACAACCACCCGCTAATCCTTCTTTACCCTGTCCTACATAGTGACAAAATGGGTCTTCAAAATACTTGCAGTTTCTACATTCTATTTCTTCCATTTTTTTTCCTCCTCCCTTCTTATCTATTTTTATTCCACTCTGATACACTTATCGATTCCTTCTCACCCATCATTACGTCTATGCCGGTTCTAACACCCCGGAAATATCTCTCTTTTTCCCTGTTCTGCTCTTTGATCGCTTCTAATATACAATCTCCAACAAACAACCGGATATTTGCTACTGTTGCCATTTTTTTTCCTCCTCTATTGCTCCCTCCACTCAAGAAGCGATTTTACACTCTCCCCTATTACTTTCGCTATCTCTTCTATCTGCATCCCTTTCTCCTCTAATTGCCAGGCTTTTTCCATTTTCGACTTGGGAATAGGCAGTATATATAATATCCCTCGCCGGACGATAAAATGCTCCCCCTGCTTCTTTCCTGCTCTTTTAAGCTCCCCCACTCTTTCCTTTACCCTTTCCTTTATTATTTGTGCCATTTTCTTTTATCCTCAATATATACTATGTTTATCTTTTTTTCTAATTTACTAATTTAAACCCTTTTGCATTGTCTGTTTTAGCCTTAAATGTCGTTTAAAATATACGCCGAAACACCGATAAATGCTTAAAAATAAAAAATGAGTGTGAATAACCAATATCTAAAAATATCGTATGTCGTTAACCGAAAGTCGGTAAAGAAATACACAAAAATCCCTTTATATGACGTTTGTTAACCTCTAAAGATAACCTT
>JAGLZA010000052.1 GCA_023131835.1 Caldifarciminota bacterium | reverse complement strand
TTGATGTCAGGGTTCTCCTCGAGAAGAGTTCATGGGATTCAACCCTTAATGTATACAATCAGGAGTTTATCGATTCCCTCACAAAGTATGGAATCACTGCTTCCCTTGATTCGCCCTCTACTACAACCCATGTAAAATGCGTAGTTTTCGACGGAGAATCAGCATTACTCGGTTCCACCAACTGGACAACCTCTGCTCTTGAATATAACAACGAAATAAATCTACAGATTAACGATGAAGAAATCTGCAGACAAATAGAGGAATATATAAACAATCTCTGGGAGGATAGATGATAGAAAGATATAGAGTGAAGGATGTGCATAATATATGGACGGATAAAAACAAATTCGCAAAGTGGTTTGAGGTAGAACTCGCTGTTCTTCATGCAAGGGAACAGATAGGGGACATACCAAAAGGAATTACAAAGGAATTAAGGAAAACAGAATTCTCCCTTGATAGAATAAAGGAGATAGAGAAAGAGACCCATCACGATGTTATTGCGTTCCTTCGAGCTATTGGAGAGAATAGCGGTGATGAGTCCCGTTTCCTGCATCAGGGCCTCACCTCTTCTGATGTGGTTGATACTGCCTGTGCACTCCAGATAAAGGAAGTTTCTCTCATAATTTCAAAGGAGTTAGATACGATACTTCGTATATTAAAGGAAAGAGCGTTAAAATTCAAGGGCACCTTGATGGTGGGTAGAACCCATGGTGTTCACGCCGAACCAATATCTTTAGGGCTCAAGATATTATCATGGTATGCAGAGATGAAAAGAGCTAAGGAGAGATTCGACTACGCAAGAGAGACCTTAAGATATGGGAAACTATCAGGTGCCGTAGGAAACTTTGCGCACTTAAATCCAGAAATAGAAGAGATAGCACTGAAGAAACTCGGTTTAGAGCCGGAGCCAGTCTCCACGCAGATTGTTCCACGCGATAGGTATGCAGAATACCAATTCTCTATTACAATGATAGGAGCAGCGATTGAGCGTATAGCACAGGAGATACGGCATTCACAGAGAACAGAGATAAGGGAACTGGAAGAACCATTTCAAAAAGGTCAAACTGGCTCTTCAGCAATGCCCCATAAGAGAAATCCCATCATCTGTGAACGTCTCTGTGGAATGAGCAGGTTGCTCCGTGGTTATTTAATCACATCCCTTGAGAATATCCCACTCTGGAATGAACGGGATATATCCCATTCATCCACCGAGCGGATCTATCTTTCAGATGCCACTGAATTAATAGTTTATATGATGAGGAAATTATCCTTTGTGATTGAGAATTTCAATGTTTATCCTGAAAATCTCATGCGGAATATCTGGTTAACGAAAGGACTTATATTCTCACAGAATGTGCTTATTTCCCTGCTTGATAAAGGTATGGATAGAGGTGAAGCATATAAGATAGTTCAGGAAAATGCAATGACTTCGTGGAAAGAAGGAGGCGATTTCAAGGAAAGTTTGAAGAATGATAGGAGATTATCAAATATCTTTACCGCAGAAGAGTTAGATTCCCTCTTTGAGCCAGAACTGTTCTTAAAGAATGAAGACCTAATATATAAAAGGGTGCTTGAGTGATCATATTCTCAGATCTTGACAACTGTCTCCTTGATTCCAGATATACTGCGTTTGAATTACGTGATTTTGTTTCAGAACTAAAAGAAAACGGCATAAGGGTTTCAATTATTTCAAGTAAAACAGAAAGGGAAATCCTCTATCATCTGGATGAATTGGATATAGAAGCTCCTTATGGTGCAGAGAATGGATGTTTAGTAGTTGTTGATGGTAATAGGTATGAATTTGGGATTAAGGTCGATACCATAAGAAAAGATCTTTATGAATTAACAGAAAAGACAGGGGTAAGTATTGAACTATTCCGAAATATGAATGATAAGAACCTGCACAAGGTCACCAATCTTCCATATCATCTCATCCCTCTTGCTAAAGACAGGGAGTTTTCTGAGCCCTTCAGGGTCCTTTCAGGTGATCCTGCAAGACTCGAAGAGGAACTTTCTTCCCTTGGGTATCAGATAAGGTGGGGTGGTAAATTCTATCAGCTCACAAGAGGGTGTTCAAAGGGGAGAGCAGTAAATTTGATAAGGAAACATATAAACAATTATGCAATCGGCATTGGAGACAGTGAAAATGATTATCCAATGCTTGACGAATGCGATTATCCTGTTATACTTAATAGCAATAATAATGGTCCGTATAGAACTTTTAAGGGGTGCGGGCCAGCAATCTGGAAGAGTGTAATAAAAAAGATACTGGAGGAAATAAGTGTCTGATTTTATACAGGATGATATTATAACTACCCTTCACAAGCTGCCCGGATACAGCTTGGAGAAGTTAGAAGAAAAGATTAGAGCAATATCAGAAGAGAGAAAAATTGTTCTACTGCTCCCATCTCTTTTTTCTGAATTAGAGGGTGAGGCTCTACCTAAAATTCTTGAAGAATTGAAGGAAGCAGACTATCTTCACGAAGTAGTTATTAGCCTTGATAAGGCAGATAAGAAACAGTTTGAATATGCGCGTGAGTTCTTCTCCGTCCTCCCCATTACGACCACTATAGTATGGAATGATTCCCCTGAGATTCAAGGCATATACAGGGAGTTAAGGGAAGGGGGGTTGAATCCCGGGGTACAGGGTAAGGGGCGAGGTGTCTGGACCGGTCTTGGCTACATCCTTGGGAAGGCTGAAACCTATATGATAGCCTTACATGATTGTGATATTCTTACCTATTCCAGGGACATACTGGCACGTATAATCTATCCTGTCCTTTCAAAAAGGCTAAATTATGATTTTTCCAAGGGATATTATGCTCGGGTGACAGATCGGTTACACGGTAGGGTTGTTCGTTTGTTCTTCACCCCTCTGGTTTCAGCGTTCAAGAAGATACTGGGATATAGAGAGTTCTTTGAATATATGTCTTCTTTTCGTTATCCTTTAGCAGGTGAGTTTGCAATGGTTGCTGAACTCGCAAGGAGGATCAGGTTCTCATCTGATTGGGGTCTCGAGGTCTCTCTGCTAAGGGAGGTATACAACGCCACAAGTCTCTCCCGTATCTGCCAGGTTGACTTGGTAGACCGATACGAACACAAACACCAGGGATTTCGTATGGACGATATACATTCAGGGGTTATGAGGATGGCGATTGATATTGCAAGGACATTCTTCCGAATCCTTTCTCAGGAGGGTATTATCCTTGATGAGAATCTCATTCGCACACTCAAACTGACTTATTATGATATTGCAACTCAATTCGTTGACAAATACAAGAATGTAACAATGATCAATAGTCTTGAGTATGATCGTCACTCTGAGATAGGAGCCATTGAGAAATTTGCATTTGCACTTGATGTGGCAGAGGCAGAATTCAAGGAATATCCTATGGGTTCCCCGCTTATTCCTACCTGGCAACGGGTAGATTCTGCAATACCTGACTTACTCAATACACGACTAAGAGATATTGTAAACAGGCATAACAGGAGGTCATAATGAGGTATATGACAGCACTCAGAAACGACCTGATGAAGAGATTAGAAGAAATAGAGAATGTTGACATTGTGGTTGGTGTCCCTGCCTACAATGTGGAGAAGACGATAAGTTTTGTCATAGAACAGGTAGGAGAAGGTTTGAAAAAACACTGGGGTGGCTTAAGGTCACTCATTTTAGTTTTTGATGGTGGGTCGGTAGATGATACAAGAGAAGTAGCTATCTCTACAGAGGTGCCTCCATTTATAGAAAAGGCAGTTGGTATATACAGGGGATTACCTGGCAAGGGTTCAGCAGTTCGGGCAATATTGGAGACATCACAATTCCTGAACGCAAGAGCTACTATTATGGTAGACTCGGACCTTCATTCTATCGGTCCTGATTGGATGTTAAATCTGATCTCCCCAATAATAAAGGAAAACTTTGATTATATTGCTCCGTATTATAAAAGATATAAATATGATGCCACTATAACAAATAATATTGCTTATATGCTAATCAGGGCATTGTATGGTAAGAGGGTTAGACAACCAATAGGTGGAGATTTCGCCTTTTCATCAAGGTTTGTAAGAACACTTCTCGACGATGAGCGGTGGGATTCTGATGTAGCTCGATTTGGAATCGATACCTGGATAACCACCACTGCTGTTAAGAATGGACTTCGCCTGGGACAAACACGATTGGGAGCAAAATTACATGAAGTAAAAGACCCATCTGCGCATCTTGGTCCAATGTTTCGACAGGTGGTTATTACCACCTTTGAATTAATGAAAGACTATGAAGATACCTGGAAAGGTATCCAGGGTTCAAGTCCTGTCCCTATCCTAGGAAAAGAGATAGGCATAGAGCCAGAAGAGTTCACTATAGACCTTGATTCCCTGTATGAATCTTTTAAGTATGGATATATCCAATTTAAATCACTGTGGAAGGATATTCTCAATCCAGAAGATTTTGAATTACTTACAAACATATCAAAAAAACGGAATCATCGTCTCCTCTCCCATGAAAATTGGGCAAGACTCGTATATGACTTTGCAGCTGCCTTCCATCATTGGAAACGACATCATGCAAAATTAATAAATACAATGTTACCCCTTTATAACCTCAGGGTTACTTCACTGTACATGGCATCTCAGGATATGGATAATGAGGGATTTGAATCCCTTATAGAAGAAGCTGCCTTAACCTTTGAAGAGGCCAAGCCCTATCTTTTAGAGAGATGGGAAGAGTAGTCTCTATTCTTCATTACTCAAGCTTACCTGTGATCGGTGGTGTGGAGTTTGTAATCGACAAACAAGTAGAAATGATGGAGGGGGATGGAATTGATGTCAGGGTTATCGCAGGAGAGGGAAAACCGGATATACTCATACCCGAGATTTCTTCCTCCCATTATAAAGCAATCCATAAAGAAATACTAAGAGGGGTAGAACCTGATAACTTTACAGAAGAGGTAGATAAGTTAACATTAAGACTAAAGGGCGCAGTCTCGGATTCCGATCTCTTGATTGTTCATAATGTCTTTACAATGCATTTCAATCTGGTTGCAACCTCTGCTCTTATTAACCTAATTGAAAATCAAAGGACAATAGCCTGGGTTCATGACATCTCTTATATAGACCCCACCTATGAATTGCCACCCCCGAACATTCCATCCCTTGAGAATATAACCCGACCTTCAGAAAGACTGGAGTATGTAACTATTACAGAATACAGGAAGGAAAAACTCATAGATTTTCTCTCTTTAGATAAAGAGAGGGTTGAGGTTATTCCTAATGGCATAGACCCATATCAAGTTCTTCCTCCCGGGATGAGGAAGGTAGCAAGAGAACTAAATATTCTATCCTTCTATCCGGTTGTCGTCTATCCATCGAGATTAACACGGAGAAAGAATTTCGAATTTGCCATTGAGATAACTGCAAAACTAAAGGGTAACCCTTTATTACTCCTATCGGCTCCGCAGGATCCACACAATCCAAAATTCTCTTCGTATAAGGGTGAATTGAGAAGTCTTGCAGATAAAAAAAAGGTTTCTCTTATATTCTTTTCTGATTATATCCCCATTGAGGAGATCTATCCCTTTTATCTTCTTGGTGATCTCTTGCTGATTACCAGCAAAATGGAGGGCTTTGGCATCCCTGTGCTCGAATCTGCACTTATGCGACTCCCTTCTGCTCTCTCTAAAATCCCTCCCCTATCTGAGGTGGGTAGAAATTTCAAAAACAGGATTTTCTTTGACCTTGATGAGAATCCCTGTGATGTTGCCGATAGGATATCCGACATGTTGGATAAATGCGTTTCTACAGTTGATAGACGTGAAGTAATCAGTAGATACAGCTGGCAGAAGATCTACCAGGATAAAATAAGGGCTCTACTTAAGTTTTCGTAAAACTTCTTTTGAAACAACCTTAAGGGGTTCGAATACTCCTATTCCTTCAGTAGCCACA
This sequence comes from Caldifarciminota bacterium, assembly GCA_023131835.1. Lineage (GTDB taxonomy): Bacteria > Hydrothermota > UBA3072 > UBA3072 > UBA3072 > JAGLZA01. The sequence goes on along the minus strand of JAGLZA010000052.1, from coordinate 10,731 downwards.
CCTTCGCAGGAAAACACCTCTCTGGGATTCAAAGCTTCCTCAAGTTCTGCTATTGAAACAATATTCGGAAGGTCTCGCTTATTATATTGGATTACCAGTGGTAGCTCTTCCAGTTTTTTACTGTATTCACTGAGATTAGCCTTGAGATTCTCCAATGAATCTATGCAATCCTCAAAACGTTCTATCTGAGAGTCTGCCACAAAGATCAATCCATCTACTCCCTTTAGTATGAGCTTCCTTGAAGCATTATAGTAGACCTGTCCGGGAACAGTATAGAAATGAAAGTGAACGCTAAAACCTTTTACTTTACCGAGATTAACCGGTAAGAAATCAAAGAAGAGTGTTCTATCCAATTCAGTATCCAGACTCATCAATTTTCCCCTGGATTCCGGAGAAACCTTGGAGTAAATATATTTAATATTGGTGGTTTTACCTCCAAGACCTGGACCGTAATATACAATTTTACAGTTAATTTCTTTAGTCGCATAATTAATTAAAGACATTCTTTAGCCCCTTTCATCATTCAAAAAGACTATCTAATTCAGATTCAGCCTCATCAATAAAATCCTGATCCACTGTTTTCGCATATTCACTCTCCAATTCTTTAAACATCCTGTCAAACAGATCTCCCAGTATTGTGCTCGCTTTCTTAACCTTTATCCTCACCATACCCAGTGTGGTTTCCCTCGTAAAGATCACCGCTAATATAACCTGATCAGCTACCAGAGACACATAGATACTTTTCTCCTTTCCCTGATGAAACAGGGTGGAAAAGTCGTGCTCTCCTATGAGTTCAGCAAGATTAGCAGTGGCTGCAAAATCTGCTGCTGATAGAGTAGCAAAGGAGGCTATGTCAAGATTAGAGATATCTCCAACGGATGTTATAAGTTCTCCTGCTTTATCAATAAGTAAAACTGATATAGCCTTTATATCCCTGCGGAGATAAGTTATAGTCTCAGTAATCTTTCTGTATTCTTCTTCAATAGAACCAATCTCTTCTTCCAATTAGATACCTGCCTCCTCCAATTTTAGAAGCCTTTCCCATTTCTCATCAATATGCTTCTGTATCATATCTACGAATTTATCATTTCCATCTTTGAAGAGGTGCCTGAATCTTCCTTGTAGTTTCATCCATTCCGCTACTGGAACAACCTTCTTGGGATTCGGTTTCTTTATTCGATGAACACCATTCTCTACCTCGTATACTGGCCAGAAGTGAGACCGATATGCAAAATCAGCTATACGATTAGTATTTGACATCTTATAGTGACCTCCCAACGTATCTCTATTAACTCCTTTCCCATTAATTTCTCCTTTTCTTCAAACTATACAGTATCTCTACAATGTCAAGGTAGTTTTTTCATTTACTAAATCAATCCAAAAAATCCAAAACAATAAAATAATCATAGCATTAAAGTTAAGCCGGCTCAATTAACCCGGTAGTCCTTATTAGCTCAAAATAATTTCTTCCTTTTCTTTTCTGTAGTAAGTTGCGAAATCTTGAAGTGCTTATAGGCCAGAGGGGTAGCTTTTCTCCCCTGTGCTGTCCTTTTTATCAGACCAGAAAGGATGAGATATGGTTCAAATACCTCTTCTATGGTCTCGGGATCCTCGCCTACAGATGTAGATAGTGTCTTTAGCCCTACCGGGCCTCCATTAAACTTATCAATGATACTCCGGAGAATTGCCTTATCCATAATATCCAACCCCAGTTTATCGACCTCCAGCTGACTCAGTCCATATTGGGTTATATCAATATCTACCTTTCCCTTTCCTTTTATCTCTGAAAAATCCCTTATACGACGGAGCAGGCGGTTCGCTATACGAGGTGTCCCCCGGGATCTATTGGCAATTTCTCTGGATGCTTTTTCTGATACTGGTATATTGAGAATAGATGCAGAACGTTGGACGATTAGATTCAACGATTCAGGGTCATAGTAACTGATCCTGGGTATATATCCAAATCTTGAACGTAGCGCAGAACTCAAAAGCCCTGATCGGGTAGTAGCCCCTATCAGTGTAAAGGGTTGCAGATTTATCTTTATTGACCTTGCGTTGGGGCCGGAATCGATCATAATATCTATTCTAAAATCCTCCATCCCCTGGTAGAGATATTCCTCTACATCTTTATTTATCCTATGTATTTCATCTATAAAGAGAACATCACGAGCTTTCAGTCTTGTAAGGATTCCTGCAAGGTCTTTTGGCTTATTGAGAATAGGACCGGAAATAGAGGTTATATCAACTCCCAATTCTACTGCTATTATATGAGCCAGCGTGGTTTTTCCAAGTCCTGGAGGGCCATAAAGAAGAATGTGGTCAAGGGGTTCATCCCTTTTTTTTGCTGCAGATGAAAAGATCTTAAGGTTCTCCTTTATCTTATCCTGATTTATGAATTCATGGAAGGATTTAGGACGTAAGCTCTTCTCGTATTGAAGTTCCGAAGGATTTCTTGCAGGTGATGTTATCCTCATACTCCCCTCAATATCCTTTCCACTATTTCATTTGAAGTAAGCTCAGGCAACTCTTTTAGGACCTTCTGAATAGAGCGTTCTGCTTCCTCTGCGGAAAAACCGAGTTGCATTAAGGCTTTTCTTACCTCTTCTGAACCCTCTTTTGGGGTTAACATTAATTTACCTTTTAGTTCCAGTATTATACGTTTTGCTGTTTTCGCACCCATCCCCTTGACTCTGGCTATGAGGTCTGGATCATCATTGGAAAGCGCTTTCTTTATTCCATTAATACCCAATCCTGAAAGCAGTAAGAATGCCGTTTTGGGTCCCACATTTGGGACCTTTATTATCATTTTAAAAAGCTCTCTCCCTTCCCTGTCTTTGAATCCGTATAATTCTACTCCCTTCTTGGTAATAGCAAGATGGGTATGAAGAAAGATATCATCTCCTATTTTATATGGCCCATTCCTATCAGGGGTATAGACCTGCAAACCGAAGCCATTGACATCTACTATCACCCAATCTTTTCCTTTTTCAAGGAGGACTCCTTTAATGGATGCCAGCATATTTATCCTTCTTATTGAGATAGCATATTATGCTTCCGAAAGCATCAGATACATCCAAGGGTATATCTTCTGTAATATTAAGTATCTCTTTCACCATATACCGAACCTGTTCTTTCGAGGAAGCGCCGGATCCTGTTACCGATTGCTTGATCTCACGGGGAGTAAATTCAAACACTCGTAGGCCCTCTTTCTCTGCAAGTAGAAGATATGCTCCCCGTAATTCTCCCAATCTTATCAGAGTTTGCACATTGGGTCCCTGAAAGGTCTTTTCTATCGTCATTAGATCAGGCTTTTCTCTATCGATGATTTCATAAAGGGTTTGATAATACTGATAGAGTCTCTTTGACCCCTTTTCATTGCGATGAGAGATGATTTCCCAATATAGCGCTTTTACTTCTTCATCAAACTCCAGAAGTGCCACACCAGTTGAAGATAAACCAGGGTCGACTCCTAATACTCGCAATCTAAGATTCCATTTCTGCCATTATAGAATCCGGGATATTGAAGTTTGAATAGACCTTCTGGATATCATCATTATCTTCAAGCCCCAGGAGTAGTTTCAGGAGTTTTCGTGCATCCTTGCCTTCTACCCGCTGCTCTGTAGTCGGTATATAAGAAAGCTCACATTCCTCTATAGGGATATTGTTCCCTGAAAGAGCGCTGGCTATCTTATGCAAATCAGCAGGAGATGTCATTATCTCGTATACATCTTCCTCTTCTTTTATATCCTCTGCACCTGCTTCTATCGCCGCATCATATAAGGTCATCTCAGAAATCTTTCCCTTTGGTATGATGATCAAGCCTTTCTTATTGAATAGATATGAGACACATCCCTCTGCCCCCAATTTTCCACCATGCCGTTCCATGATATGTCTAACTTCAGCAGTTGTCCTGTTCTTATTATCAGTCACACAGTCAATGAAAAGGGCCACACCCCCAGGTCCATATCCCTCATAGACAATTTCAGTAAGCTCTACTCCGGGAAGTTCTCCTGTTCCCTTTTGTATTGCCCTTTCAATATTTTCTTTTGGCATATGTTTGGCTCTTGCTTCTTCGATAGCATTCCGCAGGTCAATATTCTTTTCAGGATCTTTTCCCTTTCGTGCAGCTACAACAATTTTTCGTGAAAGTTTCGAGAATACTTTACCCTTTCTCTGATCCTCTCTTTCTTTCTGATGCTTGATTCTATGCCATTTAGAATGTCCGGACATAATTATGTTTCCTCTTTATTATAGGTCTCATAAGTATAAAGGTAACGCCTTGTATCCACGAAGCCGCCATCCTCAATTTCCCGAAAGGTAAGCGAAGCACAGCATAAATATTTTGTCGGGCGCTGTAGCATTTCTTCGTGAATACAACATTGCAAAATGCAGATTGCAAAGTGCAAAAGTCAAATTTATCTTTTTTTACATTTTTCATTTTAATATTTGCATTCTTCACTTTGCATTGAGTGTTTACGCTTAACCAAGTTTATACCAACACTCCTATTCGCCTACCTTATTCATCAGAATATTCCATTCCTTTTCCACATTTTCCTGTATCAGAGAGACATCGTCTTCTGTAAGGTGTCTAAAACGCCCCTGAAGTTTGAGATATTCAATCACAGGTTTTGGCTTCCGTATCTTCTTTGTAATTCTCCAGTCCAATCCATTCTCAATTTCAAGTAAGTTAAATACCTTTGTCTCGACGGCAAGTCTCGCAAGCTTTACTGTATTCTTTGGATCTGCTCTCCAACCCGGAGGGCAGGGTGAAAAGATAAGCAAGAAACGCGTCCCCTTGATACTCTTTGCTTTTTCAAGTTTCTCTGTCAGATCCTCAGGGTATGCAACAGAAGCGGTTGCAATATAAGGCATCCTGTGAGCAGCCATAATGGAGATCAAATCCTTTTTTGGCCTATCCTTTGGATGTGCGACAGGTGTCGTTGTCGTCCATGCCTTCAAGGGGGTTGAACCACTTCTCTGCACGCCTGTATTCATATAGGCTTCATTGTCATAACAGATATAAAGAATATCATCGTTCCTCTCAGCAGCACCTGAGAGGGCCTGGATACCTATATCGTAGGTTCCTCCATCTCCAGCCCACGCAACGACATTCACATCCTTACCCTGAATCTCAAAGCCTGCTTTAATTCCTGATGCAGTAGATGCAGCAGCCTCAAATGCGGTATGGAATACAGGGATATTGACAGCAGAATGGGGGAATGGACCGTCTATCACAGACCAACAACAGGCTGGAACGCTCAATACCGTATTCCTCCCCAGTGTCTTTAAGGTATATCTCATAGCGAGTGCGCCACCACAGCCCTGGCAGGCAAGGTGACCATGACCCATTATCTCTTCTTCTGGTATGGTTAATTTCATAGTCTTACCCCCTTCCAGATAATATCTGATTTCGGCTCATCCATTCTCATTATATCTTCGTATATATCTATTATATCCTTTTTCGTAACATCTCTACCACCTATTCCGGCGATTACCCCGAATATTGGAGGTGGGTTCTTTTCATTATATACGGCCGCCTTTACCTCCTGATAAAAGATGCCCGAAGCACCAAAGGATATATTCCTATCTACTACTACTGCTCTATCCACTGACGAAAGGATTGACCTGATCTGGGCAGAGGGGAATGGTCTGAAGATCCTTATTCGAAGAAGCCCTACCTTTTCCCCTTTTTCACGTAGAGTATCCACTGCAGTCCGTGCTGTTGAAGCCAATGTAGCACTGGATATGATCAAATTCTTTGCATCTTCAACCTTATAGGTCTCAATCAACCCATATTTACGACCGAATACCTCTCCAAATTCCGCACCCACCTCATCCCATTTCGGTAATGCATCCTCTATAGCCTTTTGAATCTGATAACGCAGTTCAAAATATCCATCGGGTCCTGTAAGTCCTCCAAAAGCATGAGGGTTTGCAGGGTCAATCCTGTACTCAGGCTCATAAGGAGGAAGGAATTCATCAACCTTTCCCTGTTCAGGCAACTCAACAGCCTCTGATGTATGCGACAGGACAAATGCTGCAAGGATTACCATAGCAGGGATTTGAACTGCTTCTGCTACCTTGTATGCCTGTATAACAGAGTCAAGAACCTCCTGGCTATTCTGTGCATAGAGCTGCATCCAACCAGTATCTCGTTGAGCCAGGGAATCAGTTTGTTCTGTCCATATCGTCCAGGGAGGAGCCATAGCTCTGTTTATATTCCCCATAACTATTGGAGTTCTTGCACCAACAGCCCAGTGCAAAACCTCATGCATAAGGGCAAGACCCTGAGCAGAAGTGGCTGTAAAGACCCTGGCTCCGGTGGCTGATGCCCCTATAGAGGCAGTCATTGCTGAATGTTCGGACTCCACCTTAATAAACTTGGCATCCATTTCTCCATTAGCGCACATCTCTGATAAGAGTTCCACAACCTCTGTCTGAGGGGTAATCGGATAAGCGGGTATCACCTGAGCCCTCGAAATCTTTGCCCCATAGGAAAGTGCATGGTTGCCAATCATTACCTTTCTCATTCTCCCTCCTCTTCTGTATAAATTGCACCTTCAACAGGACATTCAACCCAGCATATTCCACATCCCTTGCAGTATTCATAGTCTATTACTGGTTTGTATTTCTCTTTTCCATCTTCTTCATATTTCTCTGCATCTATAGCAGGTTCCGGGCAGAATTTCCAGCAGGTCATACAACCGGTGCATTTTTCGTAGTCGATTACCGGTCGAACATTCCTCCAACTCCCTGTCTTGTTATAATCCATCGTGTACAGGGAAACGGCAAGCGGAGGAGTATCTTTTACCTTATCGAATACAATCTGTTTTTCGGTTTTCTCTGGCACTACTCACCTCCTTTTGTCAATTCGAAAGCCTCCAATGTTGCAGCAACATTCTCATCTTCTTTTATCGGCACTAACTCCTTGACGGTTTCTGTGAGTGTTTCAAGTTTGCACAGTCCGAGTATCTTGACCACACCACCAAGGATTGCTGTATTAACAATAGGAGAAGATTGAGAACCAAGATGGTGTTTCAATGCTATCTTTGTAGCAGGAACTGTGGCAATTTTGAAGTTACCGTCAAACTTCATCTCCTCTGGATTCTTATTACTATTAACGACAATCCACCCGCCTTCCTTCAACCCATAGGTCATGTCTATAACTCCTATGAGTGCCGGTTCAAGTATCACCAGGTGATCAGGTTCATATATCTTGGATTTTATATAGATTATGCCATCATCAATCCGTATAAATGCCTTAACAGGAGCACCCCTCCTTTCCACTCCATATTCAGGGAATGCCTGAACATATTTCCCCTCCTTTGCTGTAGCAGCAGCAAGTATCTTTGCGGCAACAACCGTTCCCTGTCCACCTCTGCCATGAAGCCTTATCTCTACCATATAACCTCCTTCATTACCATTTTAAGACTATACCACCCCAGGTAAATCCACCACCAAATACTGTAAGAAGTAGTATGTCATTCCTATTCAATCGACCTTCCCTTACTGCTTCATCTAAAGAAATGGGCACAGTCGCTGCTGAGATATTTGCAATGTGATCTATTGTTACGCAGGTCTTCTCCATTGGAATACCTGCTCTCTTAATCGTTGCTTCTATTATTCTAACATTAGCCTGATGTGGTATATACAGATCCACATCAGCACCTGTAAGGTTTGCTTTTTTCAATGCCTCTACTGCCGATTCCTTCATCTTCGAAACAGCGTATCTGTAAACATCATTCCCTGCCATTGTTACAGTGTGAAGGTTTTCATCAACTGTCTTATGAGATGCAGGCATCCTGGAACCTCCTGCCGGCTGAATCAAAAGATCTCCAAGGCGACCGTCAGCACCCCAGTAGTGTGAAAGTATTGCCGAATCTCCGTCTGATTTCTCGACTACTGTGCAGCCTGCACCATCTCCAAAGAGAATACAGGTGGAACGGTCATCCCAGTTTGTTATTTTTGTTAAGGCTTCCGCTCCACAGAGAAGAATCCTATTGGCCAAACCTGCTTCTATCATACCTGCACTCACAATCAGGCCATACAGATAGCCAGAGCAGGCTGCACCTATATCAAAGGCTGGTATTTCAGCATCTATTCCGAGATGTTTTTGGACCCAGCAGGCTGTTGCAGGAAAAGCGTTATCAGGTGTAACAGTAGCAACCATAATGAGATCGATATCCTTTGGTGTAATACCTGCTGATTCTATCGCCTTCTTTGCTGCTTTTGCAACCATATCTGATGTGGCCTCATCATCCGCTGCAATGTGACGCTCTCTTATACCGGTCCTTGTCCTTATCCATTCATCAGATGTATCCATCACCTTCTCAAGGTCAAAATTGGTCAGAACCTTTTCCGGAAGATAGGAGCCGGTTCCAGTTATCTTGACCTTAAACATCCTTGCTTCCCATTAGTGCAGCCATTGCTATGGAGTAGAATTTGGAATCCTCAGAGTCTGCTCTTGAGGTGAGAATGCAGGGAGCGCTTGCTCCTACTACCAGTGCAGCAAGTGAACCTCCAGCAAGTTTGGTTATCGTCTTAAAGAAAATATTTCCTGCCTCTATATTTGGGAATATCAGGATATCGGCCTCACCATTTATTGGCGATTCGAAACCCTTTATCTCACAGGCTTCTTTATTTATTGCAATATCAAAGGCAAGTGGACCATCAACTATTGCTCCCTTTATCTGTCCTCTCTCTGCCATCTTTGCTATGGTTGCTGCGTCAAGTGTTGCTGGCATCCTTACAGATACCTTCTCGGTGGCAGCAAGTATTGCAGCCTTTGGTTTCTCAATTCCAAAGCTGTGAGCTACAGCTATAGTATAATTCAACATTTGAATCTTCTGGAAAAGATCAGGTAGAGGTAAAACGGCTACATCCGAGACAAATAATAATTTCGGATAACTGGAAACCTCCATTACTGCAACATGGCTCAATATGTTACCCCTGGGCAGTAATCCATCTTTTTTATCAAGTATGAGCCTCATATATACATCTGATGCCATCAAACCCTTCATAAGAACATCTGCCTCACCAGATTTTACCATATCACGGGCGATTCTCCCTGCCTCTTTTGTATCTCTATTATCTATAATCTCGAAGATAGATACATCCAGATTATATTCAGAGCCAAGGCTTTCAACCTTATCTTTATCTCCCACGATTATAACATCCACGAGATTCTCTCTGGCTGCCTTATAGGTTGCCTTAATGGTATGTGGGTCATGTCCATTGGCTACCACGAGTTTGCGAGAAGACTCCTTCTTTACAATATTGACAAGTTCATCAAATTTCTTTATAGGTTCCATCCCTTTATACCTCCTAATATTCCTTTGCCTCTTCTTCCCCATTTAAGGCACGAATTGCGCCAAGAGCAAGTGCTTTCATTTCATCCTCCCCTGGACATATATACAGAGGAGCAATAAATCCCACCCTTTTTTCTATCTCTTCTGTGAATTTTTCTTCTCTGGCAAGCCCACCAGTCAAGACGATTCCATCTACCTTACCAAAAAATACAGGTGCTAATTTCCCTATCTCCTTTGATACCTGATAGATGAGTGCGTTGAATACATCCTCTGCCTTTTTGTCGCCTTCTTCTATCCTTTCAACCACTTCCATCATATCATTTGTTCCAAGATGTGCAGAAACCCCTGCATCCCCTGCAAGTTTCTTCTTTATCTCTTGCGGAGAGAAATCGTTAGACAAGAAATAATTTACAGTATCCCAGACAGGTAATCCTCCTGCTCTCTCTGGACCGAAGGGGCCATCACCATTCAAGGCATTATTCACATCCACGACCCGACCCTTTTTATGAGCCCCAATTGATATCCCTCCCCCAAGATGAGCCACTATGAGATTTAAATCCTCGTATTTCCTTCCTATCTTTTCTGCTACATTTCTTGCTGTAGCCTTATGATTCAATGCATGGAATATACTTCTTCTCATTATCTCGGGTCTACCTGTTATCCTCGCTACGGGCTCCATTTCGTCTACAACCACAGGGTCAACGATATAAGCCGGGATTGAGACTTCCTTTGCTATCTCATTTGCAAGTATTCCACCTAAATTTGAGGCATGTTCACCCTGATGTCCCCTCCTTAAATCCTCAAGCATCTTCTCATTGACCAGGTATGTTCCACTCTCAATCGGTCGGAGTAAACCACCCCTTCCAACAACAGCATCAAGAGTCTGAATATTCCTGTTTTTTTCTTTCATTAGATCAAGTATTGCATTGCGTCGGAAGGACAATTGATCAATTATTTTCTTAAAGACTTGTATCTCTTTTTTTGAATGAGATATGTTCTCAACGAATATCCTTTCCTCATTTTCAAACCATCCAACCTTTGTTGAGGTTGAACCTGGATTTACGACAAGAATCTCATACACATCTCCTCCTTTACTTATTTTATACTACTCAATGAATTGAAATTGTCAATACTAATCCCCCTCACCACCCCCTTATTTCACCACAAAGGCACAAAGGGCACAAAGCCCTCCACTACCCCTTTAAATTTTGCAATCAAAAAAGATACTCCTTAGCCACTTGAACCCTTTTTCTGACACGGATTTCCACTGATTGAACCGATTTTTCACCACAAAGACACAGAGGACACAGATAGTCGCTTCGCTCCATTGAAGATTGCAAAGTGTAAAATGCAAAATGTCCTATCACCTCACCCCCTTATTTAAATGCAGACAAACACGGGTAAACAAGCTCGGTGGTTGCAC
>JAGLZA010000519.1 GCA_023131835.1 Caldifarciminota bacterium | reverse complement strand
CTGTAATTACATCATTCACTGTCTTGATTAGTCTACTTGTAAAAGACAATTCGTAAATATCGAGCCTTTCCTCAACATAGTTCCTGATATCTATTTCATTGGTGGAGAAAGTTGCGGCTTGCAGTTTTTCCTTTATGCTTTCATAGCAATTCTTGATTACTTCGGAATAGATCATAAACTTCCACAAACTCTCTAATAGATAACCCTTCTTTGCCCTATCCAAATGACGTGCTGTGAACTGAAGAAGTTCATTTAGTTGCCATTCTTTCGGTTTTATATTACACACAAGGTTTCTCTTATCGTAAAGAAGTCTATTCAATATCATATAGAAGTTAGCTGTCTTGCCAGAACCCTTCCTTCCCACAAATACCTTGAATTCTGGTTCAAGTGCCATTAAGAATTGTGGAGTTTCGACAAAGTATTTGTCTAGTATTTGCTCTTCATTCTCAGCTATGTAATCTCCTAAATCGATGACAGACAAAATGCGTTCTTTTGATTCTAACCGCTTTTTCGGTGAAGGAATGTCAAATGTCATGTATTCCCGAAAGCCAAAAATAATATTGCTGATAGGTGATAGAAAATCTTGTGTTACTTGCGCCGCTTGGCTTGCACTGCTATAAGTTTTCATTATGTCTCGATAATCAATTGGTCGCATCAAAATATTCTCACCAAGTATTAATAATCTTCTCCCTAAAGCAAGGGATATACCCGCTACTAGCGCACATTTTGCCCAATGTAGGGCATAACCTTCCATCCTATCATTACCCAAGTGAACCACGGCGGCATAGCATTTTCCTAGCCGAGTGAGATACCATGATATTGGATGAAATGAGGCTTCCCTGGGGTCGTCAGTAATGATACCTAACTGACTTGTTGATATTGTCTCTGTTATTCGTAAACTGGCTTCGTTGTCCTGTAGACTTTGTAGATATAATAAAGACAATGTCTCTCTAGTCGCATCTTTACCAAGGGGTTCTGGCAAATCAAAACGCGATTTTCGCGTCCATGGTCGTTTCTTTAACATCCTTGAATAAATCGACTTGCTATTCGTAAAACCTGAGTATCCGATTGTTGTTAGAGTATCAAGACGAGTATAAATTCTGTCTTCCTTTGCAACTCCTTCTTCAACCAATGGCCAAATCGCTCTTCCAGCGCCAATAGCATAACCATATTCAAACAAGACATTGAAGTTCGTATAAGTTTGATTGAGTACTACACAAGATGATTTCCTTATGCCCTCACAAATCTCACAAAATATTACGTTGCCTTCTACTGGCAAATCTTTCCAATCAATTAATCCAACATTAACTGTGGTATCTTTAGAAAGTAACACTATAGCACCCTGTATCGCCTCTGCGCTTGGTACAGGACTTGAGGGGTATGCAAAGAATAAACCGCTACCCGAAGGATAATTGGTAGGGACAGGACATAGATCTTCTTTATATTGACAATACACTAAGTTGTTATCTGATCCCATTACTTGGATCTCCATCGACCTAATGTAATAATGCTACCTATAGTAATTTTATATCTCCACTTAGTACGTGTCAATTTACCTAAATATTGTCAGGGAGATGTTACGCATCCAAAAGAAGGTAGTTGGGAAAGGTATAGCAATCCGTTCTATTGGGAATCAAACAATAGAACACTAGGCTTTAATACCAAGTAGTAGAATGGGCACAGTAATAACCGCGTAGAAACTCTCCAAGTACCATTTTGCCCTTTCATAAGTAACCATAGATGAGCTATCCTTGGGGCATACCCATTTAGTGAATTCCTTCACCGGGCAGGCATAAACACCCATTTTGATTACATTTTTTACTTCAGCGGCGGCTTGAAAGCGAAGTAAATCCCCACCGATAAATGACCTGTGATTAAAGGCTACGTCTACTCCTACATTCCTCTTCCAGTAATCAATAGCGAGGTCATTCTTTGGATCATTAAAAATGTTCTTCTCGGTCTCCCATCCACGTTTCTTAAATTCCTCTACACATATGGAATTAATTGTCGATTGTTTCCCCTGTAATAGTTTTTTGCCTGTGTGTTTCCTTAAGGTGTTTTCGGTATTGAATCTTCGCTCCACTTCAGCGGTATCTATGCTTTGGATTACATCAAATATTCCCTTTTTTAACTCGTAGTCTGAATTAAGAATGATATCAGCATATCTATGTTCATAAGTTTCGTAGTTCATGATGCCCTGCCTACAATAATTATACCAGTCCCAAAGTCGGATTGGCCTATCTTCGTACTCTTTCACACTCAATTGGCTCTTTTGTTTGATAGTCAAACAGCGGTAGGTTTTATGATTCAGTGGAAGCGACAAAACCTAGTATAATTGCGACACCAACAATAACCAGAGAAGCTACTGTATACTTGATGAAGACAATTCCTCCAATAAAAGCGATACCTACAGCTATCAGCCCTAACCATCCACCAGTTGCAAAAGCTCCGAGAACTGAAATAACTAAAGCAACAATCGGTACGAGCCATATGAATATTTCAGAGCCCGCTAAAATGGACTTCGCTGCCTCTGCAAAGGCATTTG
>JAGLZA010000518.1 GCA_023131835.1 Caldifarciminota bacterium | reverse complement strand
ATGGGGAGTTCCCGCTAAATTAAATGTACTATTAATCTCAAATTTTAAAAGACATTCAGTATAATTAAATTTATTCAAAAATCCTTCAAGATACAATATCTAATTCTTTTTAATTATATAATCACCTATAGTCTTAATAATTAAATAACTTGAATACGCTCCAGGATCTATAACACCGACACTTCTATTTTTAAACCATTTTGCTCGACCAATTGTGGATTCCATTTGCTTCGTTGATTCAACGCCCTTATAGGCTTTTTCTACCATTTGTTTTACAATAGAAATTTCATCTTTTTTCATATTGTTTTTTTGACTTTCTTTTAAATATTTTAAACTAGGTACAAGTGAATCTAACATGGTTTTTTGTCCTACTGAAGCTTTACCTCGCTTCATAATAGCTTTAACCGCTTCTTCAAGCATAAATTTCAGATCCTTAATATCAATAGACTCCTTGTTTTTAATTGCTAAACCAGCTGCTCTCATCGCGGAAAAAATTAAAATGCCAATAGTAGAACCAGTTACCTCATTAAATTGCATACCCCCCTGAATTAAGATATCGGAAATGTTCAAATCAGAGTGTTTTACTAAATATTTATTAATAGCATCAAATCCTCTTGACATAGATAAACCATGATCTCCATCTCCAATTTTACTATCTAAATCATTTAGTAAATCTTTTTCATTTTTAAAAACATTGGATAAATTTTTAAGTATATTGTAAATATCTTCTTTGTCTAATTTAACATGCATAATTTAATTTTCTTTTACAAATGGAGTCCAAATTTGATGATCTAAACATTCTTTAAACTTTTTATTTAATTTAAATATTGTTATTGAAAAGCCAGCCATTTCAAGTGAAGTTGCATAACGTCCTACAAAGGACTTATGTAATTTTATTTCTTTTTCTTCCAAGATATTGTATATTTTTCTAAAGATAATAAATAATTCTTCTAATGGAGTTGCTCCAAGACTATTTACTAAAATGCTAACCTCGTTATTTTTTTCAAATAGAAGATCTTCAAATAATAAATTCATTATATCTTCTGTGATTTCATCAGCGGATTTTCTTTTCTCTCTTTTAATCCCGGCTTCTCCATGAATACCCATACCAATTTCCATTTCATCTTCATTTAATGAAAATGAAGGTTTTTCTGCACCAGGAACAGTGCAAGGAGATATTGCTACACCAAGTGTTCGAATTGATCCTAAAGCTTCTTTAGTAGTTTTATACACTTCTTCTAATGATGCTCCTTTATCCGCACAGGCACCTGCAACTTTATAGGCATAAAATAAACCTGCAACTCCTCTTCTTGTATCTTCATTTCCTTTTTCGCCAGATGCAATATCATCGGTAACTAAAATTGTTTTGACTTTAATGCCTTTTTCTTCTGCCATCTCTGCAGCCATACTAAAGTTCATAATATCGCCACTGTAATTACCATATAAATATAGAACTCCCTTTCCACCATGAACCGCCTTTGTTAATGTTAACATTTGATTCATGCTTGGTGAAGCAAATACATTACCAATTGCGGCACCATCCAATAATCCTTTACCAACATATCCCATAAATACTGGTAAATGTCCTGATCCTCCGCCAGTAACAATACTTACTTTACCTTCTATTGGAGCATCTGCTCTAGCAATTGCCCTGATCTCTCCATTTACCTTCTTTAGTAAATCGGGATAAGTATAAAGGATCCCTTCTAACATTTCATCAACATAATTTTCATCTTTATTATAGAATGTTTTCATTATTACCGCTCCATTAACTAAATTGATTAAATATTAACAAACTAAAGATTATATTACTTTACTTTTTTTCCATAGATTACCTTTAGAGTTGATTCATCTCCATAATTACTCCATGTTTCTATAACTTCCTTCATTGCCTCACTATTAACTATCTTTTGCCATTGTTCAAAACTTTCCACTTCTATATCCTCTACAATTTGGTATGGAGATTCTCCTTTTTCAGCCCCTTCAATAGCATAGACTTCAAATCGGTAAACTCCAGGTTGAAATGGGGTTACCTTTTGATCTAAACTTACCGACCATTTTCGATAATCTTCAATAGACACTTCTGGCTTTAATTTATACATTACAAATACCTTTTGCATTTTTAAATCCTCCTTTTATTTTTTACTTAAATTAATTAAATACTTTGATAATATTATAAAATCGAATAATTACCATATTAAAATCATCTCATTAATAAACTTGGCAAAAATAAAGTTAATGATGGTATAAAAGCTACACAAAAAACTGAAATTATTAAAATTAAAACAAAAGGAATTACCGCTTTAGCTGTTTCTGAATATTTGCACCCTGCAATGCTTGTAGCAATAAATAGATTAATTCCCAGCGGGGGAGTTATTCCACCCATACAGAAAAGAAGTACTATAAGTACACCCCAATTAACAGGATCATATCCCAACTGAAGACCAATAGGGGCCAAAAGAGGAACTAAAATTATCATAGAAGCCATAACATCCATAAAAAAACCAACGCAATACACAAATGCTATTATACATAATACTATGGCAGTACGAGATAATCCCATTCCAAGCATAAAATTAAGTATTTTAGTTGGTATTTCTGCACTTGTAAGTATCCAATTAAAAACGGATGAACATGACAAAATAATCCCACACATCGCAGTAATTAAACCACCATTTACGAAAATCTTCAAGAATCGCTTCCAAGTAAGAGTCTTATAATAAAAAGCACCAATTAAAAGCGCATAAACAGCAGCAACAGCCCCAGATTCTGTAGGCGTAAAAACTCCTCCAAGAATTCCTCCAATGATAATAAAAGCTGTCAGTAGGGCTGGACCACCCCACACTATGGCTGATAAAACATTTTGATAAGAAAAACGACTTTTCCTCTTACCACTCTGAGCACCACGGACAGCATAGATATACGCCACAACCATCAGCAACGCAGCCATTATGAAACCAGGAATGAATCCAGCTAAAAACATTTCTCCTATAGAAACACCAGCTATCCCACCATAAACTACCATCATCATGCTCGGGGGAATGATAGGGGCAAGCGTAGAAGAAGAGGCAGTAACAGCACAGCTATAACCTTTGCTATATCCATCTTTAATCATACTAGGTATTAATAGCGAACCAATAGCTGCGGTATCTGCATTCCCAGATCCTTGAATGCCTCCAAAAATTACGCTGGCCACTATATTTATCTGGGCTAATCCTCCTCTCATATGTCCAACCAAAGCATCAGCAATCTTAACCACTCTATCGGTTAGCTCGAGTTCAGTC
The DNA here is from genome assembly GCA_023131835.1 of Caldifarciminota bacterium. GTDB lineage: Bacteria > Hydrothermota > UBA3072 > UBA3072 > UBA3072 > JAGLZA01. The sequence goes on along the minus strand of JAGLZA010000518.1, from coordinate 2,062 downwards.
ATGGCAACACCGGTTAATATAAAAAAGGGCATCGCGAGAAAAACATATCTATCTACACCACCAAACATCATTTGTGGTATAACTACAAGAGGAATATCATTCTGTAACAATAGAGCTATGAGAGTAGATGATCCAATTGCAAAGCCTACGGGGATACCTAATATCATAAGTAGAAAAAAACTCACTACCAATACTATTATCATATAGATACTCCTACTTTTCTTTTATCTTCTTTTCTGACTGATTTTGCTTTACTTAAGGATTTAAGAGTTTTCTGGAAAGTAGAAATAAACATAAAAATTGCTCCAATAGGGATAACTAAATATATCCATCCCTTGGAGATATCCAAAGTTAGAGTCATTTGAGACATTCCTATGATAGAAAAATTAAATCCCAAATATGCAAGAAAAATAAAAAATACCATCATGATTAGATTTCTAGTTATTTCCACAACTTTCTTTACTTTATTTGGCATATGATCTACAACAATATCAAGACCAATATGTGTATTCTGCTTAATACCCAAAAATGTACCAATAAATATAATGTAAATGTATAAGAACCTGGTAACTTCTGGTGACCAAATTATTGCATAGTGAAACACATAACGGGAAATTACAGCAACAAATGTAGAAATAAGCATTATTAAGCAAAGAATATTTAGTAAAGGTGTAAATACCTTTTCATATAAATCATCAATAATCTTGTTCATTAATTTCATTAATCTGCCTTTTTTTTAACTATACCAACCAAGCCTGAAGACGAATTTATGTCTTCAGGCTTGGTTAAAATAAATCATTTACTTTAAGGATTTCATCACTTCTAATAGATTTGTTACACCGTATTTTTCTCCATATTCTTTAACAACAGGTTTTACAGCTTCTCTAAAAGGTTCTAAATCTGGCCATGTTTCTAAGGTTTCAAGAGCTCTCATCTGTGATAATCCCAATTGAATGTTTTCTTCCAAAGCATCTAACATAACATATTGACTTTCTTTACCAACATCCAATACTACCTTTTTAATATCTGCAGGGAGCGAATTGAATTTTTTTTCACCAATTACAAGAGCTGTAAGCAAGAAGAAATGATCGGTATGAGATATATATGGTGCTACTTCACAAAATCTCATAGCACCAATTGTAGAAGCTGGGCTTTCCATAGCATCAATTACTCCGGTTTTCAAAGAAGTATAGACTTCTCCGAAAGCCATGGGTATAGCCTCAGCTCCCAATGCTCTAAATGTTGCCACCACAAGAGGATTCTCATGAGTTCTAATCTTTACTCCCTTAAAATCTTCTAACTTCATTATAGATTTGGTTCTGCACGTAGTGATTCTAAATCCTTGAGCAAACCATCCCAGTACTCTCAAATCAGCCTCTTTTAATATCTCTCCTGCAAGCTCTTTACCCACAGGGCCTGGATCAATAAAACACCTCTTAAAGTGCTCATACGATTCAATTACATATGGCATGTCTACCACACGTATTTTCTCAACCCAGGCTCCTAATGGTCCTCCAGTTGGAGTCATATCAAGTGTTCCTATTCGGCATCCTTCTACCATCTCGGTCTCGTTACCAAGGACAGCGTTAGGGTAAATTTTTAACTCAACACGGCCATTAGTCCTTTCTGCTAATTCTTTCTTCATCCATTCTCCTACAATTTGTAGATTATGAGTTGTTGCCATTAGATGACCATATTTAAGCACAATCTTTTCTTGGGCTTGCACAATGGAAAATAATAATACACTTACCAATATGAAAGTTACCAGGGTGCTTAGAATTAAGCTAAAACTATGTATTTTCCTATTACTTTTCATTTTTTCCCTCCTTTATTTTTCATGAAAGTTTCCGAAAATAAACTCGACTATTTAATGCTTTGTAGCAAACTCTTTTTTTTCGAGTTTATTTACTTCACTATTTTTTTCTCATTTCTCACCTCCTTTAAAGTTTTTTCATCAGCTTTTCGTCGGGAAAATTTAGTTTATACAATACGTTAATTATTAACACATTTTTTCAGTATATAGTTTTTCACTCTATCCTAAGAAAAGTTCACCATATCCTTT
>JAGLZA010000517.1 GCA_023131835.1 Caldifarciminota bacterium | reverse complement strand
GTTAAATGGGAAGAAAAAAACGAAGATGTCATAGAAGCCCACTCCCAAAAAGAAAAGCACGGTTGAAACCGTGCCTACATCACCAATCGCGACAGGGATGTCACTCCTACAAATAAGGGGAAGTGAAATTTATGAATCGAGTCTGGAAAGGCTCTCCCGCATAGAAAGTCGGGGAGAAAAATTACTTGAATTTTACTTTTTTAAGGTTATACTCTTAAGAGATATGAAAATAATAGAGAAATATGCAAAATCGCTTTATACAAAGACCAAAATTCCCAGTCTTGATTATACGGTAAATCAATATGTGGGCTGTGAACACGGTTGTGTATACTGCTATGCAAAATTTATAAATAGATGGAAAAATTACGGAGAATGGGGAAGTTGGGTTGAGGTAAAAAAGAATGCACCCATTCTTGCCAAAAAATATGTTAGAGGAAAGGTTTCGATGAGTACGGTCTCTGACCCTTATCAGCCTATTGAAGAAAAACTCAAATTAACAAGAAGTGTACTGGAAAATATGGACAAAGACACAGATCTATCAATCCTTACAAAATCAGACCTTATAACCAGAGATATCGACATCTTTCGCCAATTTAAAAACATCGAGGCAGGATTTACTTTAAACGGTTTTTCTGAAGAGATGAGAAAGATACTCGAGCCAGGAGCACCCCCTCATAAAAATAGGATATCTGCCCTTAAACTGCTAAGAGATAACCACATAAGAACTTATTGCTTTATAAGCCCTGTTCTCCCACTACTGACTGATGTAAAAAAGGTAATAAGTGATACTGAAGGGTTGGTGGATTATTATATAGTAGAATTTATAAATGTCTCCCTTGCCGGGATGAAGTTCAAAAACATCTTAGAAAAACTCTTCCCGGAAACCTACAGAATTATTCGGAATAAAAAGAATATGCTGGATTTTATCGAAACCACAAAGTCATACCTTATTGAAAATAATGTTCCTGTTTCTAACCTTATAACACATAGAGATAAGAGAGTCTCTCCTTAAAACACCTCCCCTATTTAGTCTTTGTTACTAATACCTTATCCCCCCCTTGAGCCTTTGCGTTGTAACAAGCCCTATCCGCATTATGTAAGAGGTTCTTCAGGTTTTTTCCATTAGTGGGGAATGTAGCAATACCTATACTCAGGGTAATACCTTTTCGTTTCTTATAATCTTTCATAGACTTCCTTATTCTCTCAGCAGCCTTAACAGCATAGTCGGTTGATGTTTCCATCAGGATTACAAGAAACTCATCTCCCCCATATCTTGATAGAATATCTATCTCCCTTACGCTACCTCTAAGAATTTTAGCAATATCCCTTAATGCTTTGTCCCCTTCCATATGTCCGTTTTTATCATTGAAATGTTTGAAATTATCCAGATCGATAA
>JAGLZA010000516.1 GCA_023131835.1 Caldifarciminota bacterium | reverse complement strand
TATACAGTTAGGTTTTATATGATTTGCACAGAATATCCTTGAAAATCAATAAAATTTTAGTAATATTCGAATGTTATATGAAAAACTATAGAATAACTTGTTAGGCGGTTTCGCCCCAAGCAGTCGAAATCGAGACAGACCTGGGGGGGCTGGCATGCAAACGGAGAAATGAGATGAAGCATGCAGCCATACCGTGCAGAAACAACGATCTGGAACGACAGAACGCTCACGATCAAGGGATTACCTTCAGTTCCTCTTGGAAAGAAGAAGCCAGCATCGATAAATTTCGATACTGGTTTTTTATAATGACAAAATCCAAACTGTCCGAAGGACACCAGATGTGTTTCTTCCAGAGAGGTGGTCAAAATGACACAATTTACAGCATGGGATTTTAAAGCTGGATTTTATCATCGAGTACGAAATATCTTTCCCTTCGGATACATTCTTGCTAAGGAAAACGAGAATATCCGAGCACTTCTTAATGGGGTGAAATTCAAGGGCAAGAAAGTCATCGATATTGGGACGGGGACTGGGAATGCACTGGGTTTGGTGCCTGAGGAGGCCAAGGTGTTCGGTTTGGATCGTTCCTTAAAAATGCTTCGGTGGGCAAGAAGGGATGATAGGAGGCGATTTATCGTGGGGGATGCTTTGGCCCTTCCTTTTAAGGCCGGGAGTTTCGACCTGGCCCTCGCTATTGGGATCTTCGAATATCAAAAAGATGGAGAAGGCTTTCTCAGAGAGCTGTATAGAATCATAAACGATCAGGGGCTTGTAATAGTCACCTCATCGCCCCATGGGATTCTGACTACTTTTAGAAACCTTTTAGGAAATAGAGTCTATCCTGTTTATATTTCAAAGTTCCAAAATTTGACTCAAGAGTCAACCATGGTAATAAAGGGGTGGAAGAAATCCCTCTTACAACATCAGTGGCTTTTGAGAAAGGAAATTACTTAGTAGTTCGAGCTCCCACGTTCGAACCATGAGCCTGAGCGTGGGAGATCAGGCTGCTGAATCTAGTGAAAAAAATAGAGAGAACAATTTATGTACCCTCTTTGAGTAATTGTCTGAGTTCATTGGCGATGATATCGAATTAATAATGATTGGTCCCCACGAAAATTACTACAGGGATCTTAAAACGTATATGAAGGGCAGAGAGTAGATAACAACTCATGTTTGTATTTTTCCTTAGGTTCCCGGACTGAAAATGGAAATTAATACCTGTAATCAAACAGCCTTAACTGAAAGGAGGACGCTTCGGAGAGGCCCCGTTGAGAAAGAATATTCAGTTAAAAGTTCCGGTATGAGCTCTCTCCTGC
>JAGLZA010000515.1 GCA_023131835.1 Caldifarciminota bacterium | reverse complement strand
ATGGAACTCGCTCAGCCCGTAAGTCGTGAAACAGCCGGAATAGAAGCCGAAAAAGAATCGGCAGTCCCAGGCTACCAAGTGCCTGTGGTTACTACTCAGCTACCAGTCGTAAGCTATAAGCCATCTGCTGTCAGCTATAAAAATCAAGCGAGTTATATTCCTCCCGGCACAAGCGACTTTATTACACCTCTTTTCAGTTACTATTCTTTCAAACCCACGTTCTTTTTGAGCCAGAAGACTGTTCCGGTAATGCCGCGAGGGGCATCGTTAGCACAAAAAAGCGATGCCGTCTACCGTCCTTATGGGCTCTTAGAAAAAGAAGCTTTACAAAATGAGCAAAAGATGCTCTTCCATTCTAAATTGCCTTTGACGAAACTCACTCAACCACTAAGTCATGAGACATCAACTACTGGAATAGAAACCGAAAAAGAATCGGCAGTCACCCCTCAGCCACCACTCGTAAGCCATAAGCCATCCGCGATCAGCTATAAAAATCAAGAAACTTATATTCATCCCAGCACAATAGACTTTACTACACCTTCTGAGCCCTTAGAAAGAGAAGCCTTAGAGAATGAGGAGAAGATAATCTCGTATTTTAAACCCTCTTCGATGAAACTCGCTCAGTCTCTAAGTCAAGAAACAGCCAAAGTAGAAACTGAAAAGGAATTAGCAGTCACAAATTACCAATTACCGGTAGTTATCCGCCTTTTGTCAACATTAAGCCATAAACCAGCGTCAGTCAGCAATAAATCTGTGGAGAAAACTTCTATTCTTCCCAGCACAAGCGACTTTATTACACCTCTTTTCAGTTACTATTCGACACAGAAAATAAAAACTGATGTTGGAGAAAAGACTATTTATGACATTCTCCCTTATTTCAATTTTATGAACAATAAACAAACTCATTCAAATATATCAGGGGTAGGAAAAGCACCTCTATATCACACCTATCCGAAGATAGAGCATGTCACATCTACGCATACGGAAATAATAAAAGAACGAGTAATAGAGAAAGAAGAGGAATCTAAACCCCCGCATGCAACTCCACAACTTCCCAGCATTGAT
>JAGLZA010000514.1 GCA_023131835.1 Caldifarciminota bacterium | reverse complement strand
TTTGCAGAAATTCCTGTTGCATTACTCTCGGGTGAAAGGAGAGTTGGCATCGAAGGAGCTGATAAAACGGCTGCTACATTGCTTTTTATACTAACATTGTCATGTATATCCTGTGCAAAGACAGCATAAAAAGCGCTACCTGGTAGTGGAGTTATATCGACATATAATGTGTCTTTGAGTGTTGCAAGTGTTGTGAGTGTATCAGGATCAAAATCAGACGAAGTGTTCCGATAAAGCAGATAATTGTGAAGATCTGTCTCAGTGTTTGCATTCCAGTGAACTGTAACTGTTTTTGCTTCCGAATTGTAATTTCCAGTGACCATTTTTGGTGCAAGTGGTGCTAGGTTATCAACAGAATAGCCACTGTCTATCTCAGAATCGAAGAAAACATCTGGATCGCTTGTGTGTGAAGATACTAAGAAATAATGTTTTCCATCAGAAATTGAACTTGAGTCATATAGGGTTTCAGCTGCATAAGAATAATTCGCGAAACGATGGGCAGGCTGGTTAGCAATCCATTCCCATGTGAGTTCTTCTCCATTAACTGTTTCGATTCGAAAAGCAGGACCTTCGAAATCTAAAGTGATATCCTTTGGGAAAATAGCCATGATTTTTAATAAAGCACCTTCAGGTAAAGCACGCCAGATACTATAAAAAGGTAAGTCATTTACATTATTATCTAATTGTGAAGCACTCCATTCAATCAAAATCTTTCCACCTTGATCGTGTGGAACATCATTTATAGAAGTAATGGAAGGTGAATCTTCACCTGAAGGAATACCTGAAGGAATAGCTGATACTTCTTCTGTGAAATCACTAAGGTTGGGAGTTGTATCGTATGCCTTTAAGTTTAGATAATATGTTTTAGTTGGATCTAATCCGGTTATTGTAAAAGTAAGATTATTTGCAACATCAATTGGAGATGAACCTTCTACTGCATCCGAACCTTCATATGGAGGACCACTTGCATCGTTATCATAATATAATAAGTAACCAAATACATCTGGTTCGGGATTAGAATTCCAGGTTATAGTAATTATACTATCTCCTGAGGAAACAACATTAAATCCTTCTGGAGCAGATGGGGGAGTGATATCTGGCACATTCACTCCTCGTGACACAGTTTTAACGTCCGCATTATCTGCGTTGAAAAGCATTGAGTAAACAAGAATACCTGAAGCATCTCCTGTAACATGAATTGTCCAGGTAACCTGAGTTGATTGTAAAGCTCCTAAGTTGCCAAGGTTTTGAACGGCTGTATTGCTGATAGCATCAAACTCTAAACCTGTAGGAAGACTATTCATCGTTGCAACAACATTAATTGCCTCAACATCGCCATTATTAAAAATGGTTGCTGTTACATCGAATGGATTCGGTGTGA
>JAGLZA010000513.1 GCA_023131835.1 Caldifarciminota bacterium | reverse complement strand
CAGTAGGAGTAGGCGTCATAGGCACTTCATCAGTAGCTTTTAATACTTTGCCGCTCTTATCTTTCAAGTCCCACATAACATTTTCAATTACATCTTTCAAACTGCAGCCAGGATGAACAGACCTTAACCTCATATCATAGATGCCTTCTTCTGGATAGTTCTCCATTATGCACAGGTCGGATGACATAATTCCTTTTCCACCTCTGGGTATACCACAATCCCATCTGGTTTCACCTTCCGGACCTCGGGCTGCAGCCAGAGTGGTGCGATAACAACAATGATAGGGAAACCTTCTCTTTTCCTGAACCATAATGGTGAGGAGAAAATCGGATTGAGTACCAATAGGATTAGCACCACCGGAGCCAGTAAATCTCACATTCGGACCTACCTTTAAAAACTTCTTTCTCTCCTCCTGTGGAGTTATTCCTTTTACCTGTAAAGACTGCCAGTAACTTCTTGGTTTTTCCCAGATTGCAGTAGCATTAATATTTCCATATTCATCATATTCTGCTCCCCCTAAAGAACCACCGGTAACATATCCCCTCTGCTCAAAAGTGCCAAATGAATTGGTCATTCCCAACGCCACAGATGCCATATAACAACCACGGATGTCGGCAACAGAGACAGGAACATGCTCAAACTTGGGATCTAACATTCCTGCTTCCATAACGATAATTGCACTAGGATTTAGAGTAAGCTGAGCTTCCATTACCACCAAAACCGGCAATCCTGTTCCTATAAACATAGATGCCCCTTGTGGTATCTCCCTTGATCCAGCAATAGCCAAAAGCTCTATGGTTGAAAATGCATCGGGGGGAATATTGAAACCCTTACAAAATGCCTCATAGTCACTATCACTTATTGTGGATTTAAATTCATCAGCCATAATTCACCTCTTTTTTTATATTTTAAACAACACTAAACAGGTCTGTATAGATCTGGTTTATAACCATAAGCTGCATCCGCTCTCAACTCGTACAGACGTTCCATCCCTGTAGCTCCACTGGGGCATTCAAATTTTGCCTCAATCTTTCCCCATTTGAAGGAATCTTTTCCTATCTTGTTCTGATAGAAATCCCATTCATCCACACCTACCTGATTGCGCCAGTAATCCTCTAATGCTGCTTTTCCTTCAATTCCTCCAGCTGCAGCACGGTTTATTGAAATATAGAATTTCCACCACATCCAGTCATAATCATATATATAGGTGCAACCTGTGGGATAGCATGACCATGGTGCATCTATAATAGCATCTGTCATCAAGCAGGGAATCTGATTCTCCTGAGGACGATACCTCAACTCCTCTTCTGGAACGATGTTTTCTGCACTCATTACCAAATATTTTGCAGAGATAGATTGCTCTATATCCGGCACCAGAAGTCCTTCCATCCTTGCTGTTCCTTTCACTCCCACTCTCTGGGCATGGGTGGTGGTTAAAAATGGTATAGCAGGTGGATAGAGGATTGCAATTGGACCTTTCTCTCCCGTATATTTATTGACTCTCTTTCTCAGCTTCTCATAGAAGATACCATCTTCTTCAGCGCAGGTTTTATTCATAGTCGTATCGGGT
>JAGLZA010000512.1 GCA_023131835.1 Caldifarciminota bacterium | reverse complement strand
CTGAAGTATATTACGCATACAGATGGCGCGTCGATTATTTTAATCCTTTAAATGAAATTGGAGGTGTAAGTATGCGTATGCACAAAATCGATATAGATCAAGAGGTGTTAGATTATCTTAAAAGTCAAGCCGAACCATTCACTGACACACCTAATGATGTTTTGCGTAGACTTTTGCTTGGAAAAATCAGAAATGAAAAACTTGTTCAATTTAAACCAGGAGAGGGCTTAAGTCATAATCCCCCTCCAGTTCCTGCCGGAACACCTAAAGCTCTTGAACATATTTTACAGGTTGTTTATTTGACTCATTTTTTAGATGTTCCACGATCAAAAGCCACAAAAAATGTTGCAAAAATGCACGGTGGAATAGCTCCGCAAACAGTTTTAGATAAATATTGCAGACAATTGAATCTTAAGGCATCTGAATTCGATAGACTCATTGCAGAACCTGGGTTTAGTGGTCTTAAGAAAAAATTATATGCCAAATTTAGCGGTCATAGTGAGGTTGTCGATAACTATCTTAATCAACCTGAGTAGCGCGTTGGGCTACAAAAAAGTCCTTTTTTTGAGGTAAAAAAAATGAATCAAAAATGTTTTTTATGCGATAATGCTGGGGCTAAAATTATTGAACGGCCCAATGGATACGACGGCAATCACGTGAACTGTCCCGAATGTACTCATTATAAAATTTCCAGAAATGCTGTGGATAAGCTTATGCACGGGCATCAAGTCCCCATCTCTCTTTCAGACAAGGTTAGGAGCCATTTCGAAAAGACCGGTGAGCCTTATGAAGTTAATACGGTAACTTTAAGTTTATTATAAACAAATCTACCCGGCATTTAAAATCGAATGTATTTTCATGTGTGTTAGGTGGAATAAAAAAATAGGGGACCTAAATTTTGACCGTTTATACGAATCGTAGGAGTGCCCAACATTTTTCTGCGCCTGACTGGTGTTCCGCTGCGCTCCACACCAGCCGGTGAGAAATGCGTTCGTGCCGCCTGCGGCGGCACGAACTGGCGCGAGATGCAAGCCATTGAGTAGTCCCGTTAGTCCAACAATTAATGAAAATCTTTGCAAGTGAGGGGTTTGCATGATTGCTATGCAAAAACCTGAAGAAGTTGAGTTGGCCAGGAAGAAAGAGGAGTTGTCTGCACTAGAGGCAGAGTTGACCCAGCGTGAGCTAGATCTTGAAACACTAAAGGCCACTTTGCGGGGCTTCGAGTCGAGATATCTGAGAATAGTTGGCGTTCTATTGGCCGAGCTCGATGATGTCGAGGCCCAGATCGCTGAAGCGGAAATGGACATTAGCCCAAACAACACAGAAGCAAGAAATAGAGCAAATGAGGCCAGCGCGAAAGCCCGTGTATCGGCAGAAGCAGTTGGTGATGTTGATACAAGAGAAGATGTGATATTCAAGCCGACAGATGATCTCAAACGCCTATATCGCGAGGTAGCGAAGCAAATACATCCCGATCTTTGCAGAGATGAAAGGCAACGCCAGCGCCGAGAAAAAATGATGGAAGAGGCCAACCGCGCTTACGAGGAAGGAGACGAAGCCCGGCTGAGGGACATCTTGATGGAATGGGAAGCCAGCCCGGAGACTGTGCAAGAGGGGGGCGTTGCAGCTGAACTTGTACGCGCAATACGGAAAATAGCTCAGATTAGAAAGAGGCTGGAAGCAATAAAATCAGAGATTGCCCTAATTACATCCTCAGATCTCTTCAAACTTCATTTGAAAGCAGAGACTGCATCTCTGGAGGGAAGAGATCTGCTTGATGAAATGGCGGCCCAGGTGGAAAGAAAGATCAGCAAGGCAAAAGAGAGACTCTTCAGAGTCACCAAAAGGATACGTTCACTGTGAGTGAAAAAGAACTCGATTATAATACGCACCTCGTCGTATGGGGCGACCACCGCCTTTCCAAACAGCGATCAAAACTGATAAGCCGGGGAAGGGAGATCGCAGAGTCTCTGGACAAGCTGGCACTGACTGTCGTTAGGGATATCATTGTGGAAATCGATACAAATGGGTCTCTCAAGAGACGTGCCATTTTGGATCCTGTGAGTATAGAAGGCAAGCTAATCACTGACGTCTCTTTGGGATACGCGTTCAATGAAAAAAATTTGCTGCCAGAAAGAAAAGAAAGTTATGATTTTCGGATCGGCGATACAGTTACTATTGAGCGCATTTCCGGTTTCTTCATGCCAACAAACGTAGTTAAGGAAAAAAGAACCGGCAATGAAAAAGTATTCACAATGCCCGACAAGTGTCCGGCTTGCGGCTCCAAGATAGAAACGCCCCGACCGGATTGTGCTTACCGCTGCACAGGAACCGCTTGCCCGGGAAGGATAAAAGCACAGCTCATGGCTTTTTCTGATCTAATGCGCATGGACCTTGATCCTGAACTGGCAAGAGAACTCGTGGATAAGAAAATGGTCTGGGATCCGGCGGATCTGTACTTCCTGAGAAAAAAGGATCTGATGCAGTTGAATAAAATGGATGAAGACTCGGCACAACGCCTTTTGGATGCCATTGAAAAAAGCCGCCACCCCGAGTTGGTAGACATACTCTCCGCTTTATTAATGACTGGAGATTTTCCTCTTGGGAAGTCAATTGGTTTGGGAATTGAACTCAGTGTCCACTGTAACTCAATAAGTGACTTACTTGATGCTGGCGTACTCGCTCGAATTAAGTCGATATGGATCAAACCGAATGACCTTATTAAAAAACTCCACAAGTTAATGTACGACTCCACCACTTCAAAATTCCTTGAAAAGTTGAAAAGAGGAGGAGTCATTTTTCCTCGTAAAAGCGGCGATTAGGAGACACTCAACAGCGAGGTCGATTGCCTCTATCAACAGGGTAAATATGATCGGGCCGCAGTAGTCGCCAAGAAGGCCCCCTCGGTCGCGGAGACTGCGTTCGGCCCCGCCGCAAGGAGTCAAATACGCAGGAAAATGGGGTCTACTATTGACCCATGTATTCTCAACTCCTGATCAGTTAGATTGTAAAAGATATTTGG
>JAGLZA010000511.1 GCA_023131835.1 Caldifarciminota bacterium | reverse complement strand
AGGTGTCGGTAGTCCTATTATATCTCTATCAAGTTGTATTAAATCCAATGGGTTATTCATTGGTGGATTATCCGAGTTAATTTCTAACCAAAAATCATAAGGCCCGTCCATAAATTCATTAACAATATGATGAAGATTATTTTCGTAAATTTTATGAGAAGGCATAATTATGTTGACTTTGTATCTACCATCCTGCATAAGAAGTAAAAGTTTATGGACAACATGTTTATGGATCCAGTGGGTATTAGTACAACTTATTAATACATTTTTCATTATTTCATCACCGATTTAATAGTAACATCAATCGATACTTTTTTGTCTACCCAAAGTTTGTCTTTATTTTTTAATATTCCTGGAGCGGAATCATTTGGATCAATTGCTTTTGCTATACGTTGTTTAATAGCAACAACATTTTCATTATTGATTACTTTTAGATCATATTCCAATTTCAATCCTTCCAATAATTGAGAATTGTAATTATGTTCTGTCATATGTACTCTTGATTTGTTATTGTAAAAATCTTCAAATTCAACTTCAGTTATTTCTGTAATCAAAGTTGGAAAGGTTGCTATTGCCTCTGCTGCAAAAGCTTCAGTAACTAAAAGACATCCCCATTGCATTCCAGTAGGTGAGTCCCAACCATCACCACTTATTCTTGACTCAGCATGTCCACAAGATTTATCATACATCCAACCATGAGGCATATGTTGTTTTTCATCCCTTTCTTTATTAATCATAGGCAATAATGACCACTGTGGATGATCTGCGTGTCCATTTGCCCTTAATCCTATTTTTACTTTAATTGGTACCAATTCCATTTTTCTATTTCTCCTTAATTAAGTTATTTCTACCCATGATCCTGATGGATTAAAATAGATTTGATCTGCAAAGGTACTTGCATGACCAACTACCCTGACAATATCACCGGTTGCACTTGGTGCTGTAGCTGTCATATCACCCGCAGTACAACTTACAAATAAAGCATGTCCATATGATGTGAAATTCCAATCATTTTCTCGTATAAATCCTTGTAAAAGTAAAAGTCTTGTATTACCATTACTACCAGCGGATAATACAATAGCAAGT
>JAGLZA010000510.1 GCA_023131835.1 Caldifarciminota bacterium | reverse complement strand
CAGCACTCGAAAAAACGTTAGCGAGAACGTAGGCAGACCCATAAACAGCCAATACGCGGTTACCTTCATGTTACCGGAGGAGCGATGACCGCCAAACCGGTTTACGTGTTCGATGGTGTGATCCATGAACTGGTTAAGATCGTAGAGGACCGCGGCGAATATCTGGTATACCGACTTAAGGATGTGCTGGTCACAGCGTCCGGAAAGGTGTTCACTTTCGAGAGCGAACCACACGCGTCATGGGGCTATAAACCTTATGAGGATGCGGATGTTTTATCCGATCCCGCGGTATATTTCCATGACGTAAAGGTGTGGACAAACCACAAGGTGCGATTTTAGACATGAGACGGCGACGCACCCCAGACCCAGAGACACAAACAACCTTTGATACCTTCATGGGACAGGTTGAGGTTGCGACCGACAAGGCAGAGGAAACAATCAAGGCAGTGGCAGGGGACAGGGGGGTTTATCTTTTCGAGGCGAAGCCGGATACGTTCGGCGGTAATGAGATTGCGGAGACACTTACAAAGATATGGACGCGGATCTATCACCACGCGAAGATCGATAAATTCTTTGATGTGACCCTTGCGGTTCTGGAACGCAGGGAAGACGATTATATGAGACTCATCGAGGGAATTAACGCGGATGCACTCAAGGGCTATACCGAGATGTTCGGCACACTTGCAGCGTATTTCATCGATGGCAATTACTCTGATCCTTTGGGGACGTTCTACATAGGACAATTTAGAAGTAAGATGGGCGGGGAGTTCTATACACCGTTTCACGTCGCGTATTGCATGGCGGAGATGATGAACCCCAAACCGGACGATGTGATGCTTGATCCGTGTTGCGGTTCTGGTGTGATGTTTCTTGCGACGCGGTGCGTGATCCATAAGAATTACGGGTGGATTGCATCATCGAGGTACGGGCGGAATATGTACGGGGTGGACATCAGCAGCGACGCGGTTAAAATGGCTAAAATCAATATGTTCATGACCGATCATATCTTTATGAGCTGTCTTTTTATCGATGGGGTTTCCGAGTGGGTGAATAAACAAAAAGCGTGATTTACGATCATCTATGGGATGAAATAACAAAGCAAAGGTGAGAACATGGATAATGAAAGCATAGTAAAGGCGGAGTATGCGGCAGCCAAGCGAGAGAGCAGGCAGCCGAGATGTCCCTATTGCCACGCGGTTTTAGGTGTGCGGCAGATATCGCGGCA
>JAGLZA010000051.1 GCA_023131835.1 Caldifarciminota bacterium | reverse complement strand
TAAATGTAAATTGCCTCTACAAGTTGCGCGCTCTGGCTGTAGGGGCAAGATATATCTTGCCTTTTTGTAGGGGCGACTCGGTGAGTCGCCCAAATTGTAGGGGTTTGATTCATCAAACCGAATAATTTTTGTATCTTATTGTCACAAAGTCACCCCCCGACCCCATAAACACTGCACCAATAGTGCACCAATACCAATTGTACCAATAGGGACGGTGCTTGTCATCTTGTCATTGTGTATGGACTTCATCTTCGATCTTTTTTCTGTTTTTTTATCGCTCCTTAAGAAGTCGCTCCTACAGAATTAGTTTAAAGTCATCAGTTACCAGTCGGTAAGAGTTCATGGGGTTCATAGAGTTTGTGGGGTTCGTTGAGTTGGAAGCCCGCCACAGAACCTCTCCGAGATTGCTTCACGGAGCGGAGCAGGAAGAAGAGTTCGCAATGACTATTTGCTGGGTTCATTGAGTTTGTTAGGTTCGTTCCTATTTAACTATTTATCCATTCAGCCATTTAACTATTTCTCAATTGGAGCGAAGCGACTATCTCTGCGTTCATCTGTGGCATTATCAGCCAACAGCTATCAGCTAAGATGTATTTTTCGTGTACTTTGTCTTCTTTATGTTTCCTTTCTTGTGTTTTGGTGGAGGGAAAAATAAAAACAAAAATCTTCTTTGTGAACTTCGTGCCTTTGTGGTAAATATTAGGATTTTGGATTTAGTGCCCAACCCGACACTCCCTGAGGAAGAGGGCAAGACATGTCTTGCCCCTACATTTTTCGCCCAAAGGATTTGATAAATCAAACCCCTACATTCAAAATATGGCTTTATCAGTGTTAATCTGTGTCTGAAGTGTAGTTCTGGGGTTCCTTGACATTAAATGATTTTACTTTATACTAAAAACCAAATTAATATAAAGGGGGAAGATAAATGAATAACACAAAAATAAACGTTCCTATAGTTCCATCGGAGCGCATAATATCTTTAGATGTTCTCCGGGGTTTTGCAATATTAGGTATTCTTATTATGAACATACAGAGCTTTTCTATGGTTGGGGCAGCATATACAAATCCTACTGCTTACGGGAGCCTTGTGGGTCTTAATAAATGGGTCTGGATATTGAGTCATATTTTTGCAGACCAAAAATTTCTGTCAATCTTTTCAATCCTATTTGGAGCAGGGATTGTACTTTTAGCAAGCAAGGCTGAATCTAAAGGCCTTCCCTCTGCTGGTCTTCATTATCGCCGCACATTCTGGCTCTTCGTCATTGGAATGATGCATGCCTATTTACTATGGCACGGTGACATTTTAGTCGCATACAGTATTTGTGCTATCTTAGCGTATCTGTTTCGTAAAATAATTCCTAAAAAGTTATTGATTATAGGCATTCTCGTTTTTTCGGTATCATCATTTCTATACTTCTTCTTCGGGTGGTCTATGCCCTATTGGCCTAAAGAATCCGTTCAAGGAGCAATGAACTATTGGAATCCAGGCATAGAGAGAATCAGTGCGGAAATCTCTGCATATAGAGGTGGTTGGCTTGAGCAGATGTCACATCGCATACCTACATCTGTTGCGTTTCAAACTTTCATATTCTTCATATTCCCTGGATGGCGTGCTGGTGGGCTTATGCTTGTTGGCATGGCATTTTATAAATGGGGCGTTCTTTCAGCGAAGTGCTCAAAGCGCTTTTATTATACATTAATGAGTACCGGTTTTGTTATTGGTATACCGATGATAGCTTACGGTATTGTTCGTAATTTTGCGGAAAATTGGTCGATAAAATACTCTATGTTTTTTGGATCTCAGTATAATTACTGGGGAAGCCTCTTTGTTGCATTCGGATATATAGGTTTGATAATGCTAATTTGTAAATCAGAGGTTCTTAAAAAACTTACCCGTCCTTTTGCTGCCGTCGGTAGAATGGCACTGACGAATTATCTGATGCAGACTATAATTTGTATCACGATTTTCTATGGACACGGTTTTGGTTTGTTCGGTAAGGTTGAACGAACACAACAAATCCTATTTGTTTTTGGTATATGGATTTTTCAATTAATAATATCACCAATTTGGCTGCGTTACTTCAAATTTGGTCCTGCAGAATGGTTATGGAGAACCCTAAGTTACCTGAAAATCCAACCAATGCGAAATAGGAAGTAATAGGTCGAAGGGTCTCACTCTACCCCCATATTTTCTCGCAAAGCTCGCAAAGGAAGCAAAGAGCGCTAAGCCCATCACCACCCTCTTAAATTTGTAATTCATGGAGAAGGGAGAACACACAACCCTTCCGCGCCCCCTCTTATTTATTGGGAAGAAATTGCTCCTTAAGAAGTCGCTCCTACAGAATTAGTTTAAAGTCATCAGTCGCCAAGCTATAGTCGAAGATTGGATTTAGTGGTTGGGGTTTTGGATTTAGGGCCCAACCCGATACTCCCTGAGGAAGAGGGCAAGACATGTCTTGCCCCTACATTTTTCGGAGGGGTGTCTGGGCGTATGGGTAAATCAAACAAAAAGATCTCTGTGCCCTCAGTGTCTCTGTGGCATATATTAGGGTTTTGGATTTAGGTATTGGGATTAGATTTTATTTTTACCTAATAAACTAATTAACGAATTCACTCTGTATTCTTTGCGTGCCTTGCATCCTTTGCGCTCTTTGCGAGAAATTAACTGTGGGGTAGGGAGTCTAAAAAACAAATATCTGTATAGCGATGGCTGCAGCTATCGCCACGGTTAGATTATCGTTTATCTTGAGTGGTAGTGCCTCAACGATGGTTGCAACAACTGCTCCTATAAGAAGAATAACCAGATGGATTGGAACAAATCTATAGAAGATGAGCGAGATAAAAACTGTTGTTATAAAGAAGGCAAGACTGCCTTCAAGGGTCTTTTCTCCCATCTTCACCTGACCGTACTTTATTCCTATAATAGAGGCTGATGTGTCTCCGAATAACATAAATAGCAGGCTTATTATTGCCACCCATTTATCAAAGCAAGCGATGACTATTGCATTGGCTATAAGGAAGGCCATTGTTCCTGTAACGAGTCCGGGTTTTTCACGAAGAATCCCATGTGAGTGTTCAGCCATCGTTTTCCAGAGGTTTGGAGATACATACCGCATTATCTCAAGAACAGTCACCATACCAATGAAGTAGAGTAGAACCATTTCTACTATTATCTTGTTAGGAGAAAAATAATAGATTATAGGGAATATTATTCCAACTCCAAGCCTGTATGTCTTCCTTGCTATTAATTTCACTCTGTCCCTCCTTTTAATTCGCGAAGAGCCCGCCTATTGGCGATTAAGGTTACTATCAGGAAAATAATCAGAAAAGGAATGATCCAGGGAAGTGTTTCCCGATAGAGAAAGACCAGGATGGCAAGCACCAATATAAAAACAGGTAAGACCAATTTTGCGTTCCTTGGACTCTTCTGCATAAGGAAATAAGCAACTATTCCGATGAGAAAGAATTTGGGGAAGAGGTATAGCAATACCCCTCCTGTGGTTGCCACTCCCTTTCCTCCTTTAAAGTCGAGGAATACTGACCAGCAGTGTCCTGCCACCGCAGCAATCCCAACGAGTCCAACCCAGAAAAGCTGGTGGATATTATAAGTCGGTACTTTGAGCAGGTGATCTGTTATTAACATTGGAATAACCCCTTTTACTATATCCGTTAGAAAAACCAATATTCCCCAGACCTTACCAACCTCCCTGTAGACATTGGCAGCACCAGGATTTCCAGTCCCTACCTCTTTGATATTCACTCCTCTTAGTCTGGCTATTAAAATAGCGGATGGGATTGACCCGAAAAGATAACCCAATGCAATACACATCAATACTATCATATCTTCATTCTATGATTTTTTAGCATAAAATCAAGGGGAATGAAGGATTTCTCCCTACCTCCTCCATTTTTTAACCGCAGAGGTCGCAGAGCCCCACCAATCCCCTTATTATTTATGTTTTTAGAGAAGGAAAGAGAGAAAAAGGATCTGGTAGGGGCGTGATTCATCACGCCCGACAGGCATTCACCACCCCCTATTTTCTCGCAAATCTCGCAAAGGAAGCCTGTCTGCGTGCGGAACGCACAAGCAGGCAAAGAGCGCAAAGGAATATAAAGAAGGGTTCATGGGGTTCGAGGAGTTGGAAGCCCACCACAGAACCCCTCCGAGATTGCTTCACTGGAGTTAAGCAAGAAGAGGAGTTCGCAATGACAGTTCGTGGGGTTCATTAGGTTCGTTCCTAATTAACTATTCGACCATTTAACTATTTAACTACTTTTCCTCTGTGTTCTCTGTGTCTCCGTGGTGAAACAAAGGGAGGTTGTGTGGGAAGCGCTTACGTCTTGACAGTTGATTGAATAAAATATACATTTCCGGATATATAGATATAAAGGAGAGGGAAATGATGCAACTACTCAATATAACAATAGAAAGATTGTGCTTAAACATTGCTTTTTTGCAGAATCTCTGTAACATTTCCCAATAAGATGTGTTATGTTATGTGTTAAACTATAAATAAGGAGGTAAGGTGGCTAATCTACTCAATATAATCATAGAACCAGGTAAGGTCTTCCAGCATATAAAAGAGAAAGACGATTGGTGGATACCTTTTATTGTTGTGGTTGTCTTTGCATTAATAGTAACCTGGGTGAGTGCCCCTGCTATAGCCAGGCTAACAGCACAAATGATGGCTGAGATGGGGGTGGAGAGGGAATTGCCAGCCGCGGTTGGAATTATCAAATATATTTTTATACCGATAGGGACATTAATCAGCTGGCTAATTATTGCAGTTATCCTCTGGACCTTTTCGAATTTAATTGGTGGTAACTGGAACTTTGTCAAGGCACTTGGTCTCTTTGCCTATTCCTCAATAATAATGGTGATCAAACAGATTATTACAATTATTGTACTACTGATGCGAGGTCTTCAGAATATTGTTACATTCAAGGACCTCAGGATCGCTACAGGCTTAGACCTCTTCTTTCATCCGGAGAACCCAAGACTCTATGCTATTGTTTCGGGAATAGATATATTTGAGATCTGGATATATACACTGGTTGCCCTTGGTATTTCTGAAATAGCAGGGGTTCCAAGGAAGAAAGGGGCTATGGTCTCTATTATTACCTTTCTCGTCCTTCTGGGGTTTAAGGTTCTCATTGCAAGAAAGGGTGCGTTTTGATTGTATTGTTATTTCTTTCTGTGAATCTTAGTCTTGACCAGGCTATTGATAAGGCTCTTATGAATAGTTATCTATATCTGCGAGCTAAAAAGAATCTGCTTATTCAGCAGAAGACGAACTCCTTTATCTACTCTGATCTGCTGCCCCAGATATATGGTGGTTACGATTACAGCCGATCTCACTCAATAGCCACAGGAATGGACCTTTATGACACTACATCTACCTATAGTGTTTCACTTTCCTGGAATCTCAAACCAACCGACTTCTTAGATGCTTATTCCACTCATTATAAGAACAGTTCTGCTTATTCTTACTTCCAGGAGATGCGGGATGAGGTTATCTTTCAGGCGGTAACATCATATCTCAATTCCTTTATGATGGATGAATTGCTACAGAGCAAAGAAAAGGCCGTTGAACGCACCAGGAATAATTCCCTTCTTGTAAAAGAAAAACTGAGATTGGGCTCTGCATCAAGGGCAGAACTTCTGAAGAGCGAAGTGGATTACAAACAATCACAATACGAACTCCTCAGAGCAAGAAAGGACCAGAGGGTGGCAAGACTAAAATTAACAAAGCTCATTGGGATGGACCCTACAGATTCACTGGTCCTCCATGAGCCTTCTATTGAATTTGAATTGCCAGCAAAGGATTCTATACACCATCTTGCCCTCTTAACTGACCCCACATTGAATATGTATCGTTCTGATGTACGGAGTGCAAAATTGGATCTCTTGAGCAATACAACCAATCAACTATTCTCGCTTTCTTTATCCGGAAATTATGGATATTCAGGTGAGGATTTCCCTTCATCTTCTGTATGGGATGACGGTGACCACTATTCCATTGGTGTATCCATAACGGTGCCCATTTTCACCGGTTTCTCAAGGGTTAACAGTATAATGCTTTCCCGGCTGAAACTCTCCCTCGCAGAGTTAGAGCTCTCGGAGAGGGAAAGGGATATACGAATCTCTGTAGTGGATATTTATCTGGGCTACAGGGAGTCAATGGAAAAGGTTGAACTCACAAGGATTATTTTAGAACTGGCAAAGGAGAGTTATAAAGCAGCAGAGGAGAGATATAGGCTTGGAGAGGCTTCGATTATTGAATTATTGGTGGCGGAGGAAGACCTGCTCCAGGCTCATTATTCAGTTACACAGGCTCAGTTTGACTATTATTTAGCAATATATAAACTCAAACGGCTTATGGGGAGGCTACCATGACAAAAAAGAAGAAATTGATTATCATAGGTGCCGCTATAGTAATCCTGATAATTATTATTGGGGTAAACCTGAAGGGTGGCAGTAGAGTGGAGGTTGAGGTTAAACGGGTGGAGAAGGGAAAGATTGAGTCGCAGGTATCAGCCCCGGGAGAAATCCATGCAATAAAGCAAGTAAACATCAACTCCGATATAATGGGAAAGTTGGTGAAACTCTATGTGGAAGAAGGGGATTGGGTTAAGAATGGTCAGGTTCTCGCTAAACTTGACTCCACGGAGCAGTTTGCTGCTTATGAGAGAGCGATTTCCAATATGGGAGCCAATAGAGCAGACCTTGAATTCAAAGAGCAACAATACCAGAGAAAGAAAGAACTCTATAAGAAGGGACTGATCTCAAAGGAGAATTTTGAAAATATATTAACAGCGGTAGAGGTTGCAAGATTGAATCTGGACAACGCCAGGACAGAACTAAGGAGAACCAAGAAGCGATTAGATAAGACAACCATCAGGTCACCAATATCTGGCACGGTAATGAGTATCAGTGTTGAAGAAGGAGAGAACGTTATCACAGGGACTATGAATAATCCGGGAACCGTCCTGCTCACAATAAGCAATCTTGATGCTATGGAGATGATAGCGGATGTCAATGAGAGCGAGATTCCCCTGGTATTTTTTGGTGATACAGCAAAGGTATCAATAGAGGCATTCCCGGATACAGAATTTATTGGAACGGTTTATAAGATAGCATCAATGCCAAAGAGTGGCCTGACATCTCAATCGGGAGTTGTGGAATTTGAGGTGAAGATCAATCTCCCCCATCACCCTGGTATGCTTCCTGGAATGAGTGCTTCTGCTGATATAATAACCGATGTTAAGGAAGAGGTCCTTCGTGTGCCCCTTCAGGCTATTGTGACCCAGAAGAAAGAGAAGGGTGTTTTCACAATTAAAGAAAAAAGAGTGGAATTCGTTCCTATTACCACAGGAATAACTCAAGGGAGATGGGCCGAGGTAGAGGAAGGTTTAGAGGAGGGAGTTCTTGTTGCTACTGGTCCTCTTAAGATTCTTATGAAACTTGTCGATAAACAGGAGGTTTCCTGGGAGATAAAAGAGGATAGCACTGCCAAGGAGGAAACAGAAGAAGTTGATAAAGAATCTTCGGATAAAAATAAACCTGGTGGTAGGGGAAGAAGACATCCCGGAAGGGTTCGTAAATGAAAGCAAATCTGGTAGGCAGCAATGGATAGGGGTTTCCTGTTAGAGAGTCTTCGCTCAGCCATAGAGGCAATAAAGACAAATAAACTCCGCTCCCTTCTTACGACACTCGGTATAATTATAGGCGTGACAACCGTAATAGCTGTGATATCAGTAATTTCAGGGCTAAAAACACAGGTGGCAAGCAGTTTCTCTACCCTTGGCGCTAATGTTCTCTATGTTCAGAAATACCCATGGGTGATGGGGGGAGCTGGTATAGATTGGTGGAAGATTCGTCAGAGGAAAGATATAGGTATGGATGAATTCAGAGCGTTAAAGGAATATGGCTCTTCGTTTAAATATGTAGCCCCGCAGATAACGTATAGATATGATGTGAAGGTCGGGAATAAGAATGCAAGGGGAGTGGAAGTGATCGGGACTACAGAGCATTTTCCAGAGATTAGAGACCAGGGAGTAAAACTCGGTCGTTTTCTTTCTATGGATGATATAAGATATAAACGAGATATCTGCATCCTTGGTCAGGATGTAGTAAACACCCTGTATCCGGATGAGAATCCAATAGGAAAGGTAGTCAGGATAAAAGGTAGAGTCCTCACGGTCATTGGAATACTTAAGGAACTCGGGGATCTAATGGGACAGAGTATGGATAATGTTGTAGTGGTTCCTTATACTACTATGTCTAAATTCGTTGGTCGTCGTAGGTCTATCACCATAACAGTCCTTGCCCAGGATGAAGAGGAAGCCAGTGAAGAGATACGCTGGATACTGCGCAGGTTGCGTAAAGTAAAACCTGGAGAAGATGATGATTTCTCTATTAATTCATCCGGGGCAATCACCAAGCAATTTAATGAATTGACAAGGACAATGTTTATAATAATGATAGGGATAGCAGGAATATCACTGGTAGTTGGTGGGATAGGCATAATGAATATAATGCTCGTTTCTGTAACAGAGCGCACCAGAGAAATAGGGGTAAGAAAGGCGATTGGAGCAAAATCCTCTGAAATCCTTTCACAATTTCTTCTTGAATCGGTTATGATTTCCTTTGTCGGAGGTATCATCGGCATCTTTCTCGGGTTTTCTCTCACCAAACTGATATCCACTATAGGGAATATGCCCTTTGGTATGCCTATCTGGAGTATCGTTCTCGGATTTAGTTTTTCCTTCTTTATCGGTGTTTTCTTTGGTATATATCCAGCAAGAAAGGCTGCTGCCTTGAGCCCTGTGGAGGCTCTCCGCTATGAGTAATCTAATAGAGATGAAAAAAGTCAAAAAGACATATCAACTGGGAGAAACAGAGGTTCATGCCCTCCAGGGAGTGAATGTGAAAATAAGTAAAGGTGAATTCATATCTATCGTTGGACCTTCCGGGTCAGGGAAATCTACCCTGATGCATATTATAGGTTGCCTTGATATTCCATCAGAAGGTGCATATCACCTTCAGGGAGAAGATGTGGGTGAGATGAATGGTGACCAATTGGCTGATATACGAAAGAAATTTATAGGTTTTGTGTTTCAGGATTTCTATCTCCTTTCCGATGTTACAGCATGGTATAATGTTGCACTTCCTATGATTTATAACAGGGTGCCTCCGAGGACGAGGAAAGAAAGAGCAATCAACCTCCTTGAAGAAGTTGGATTAGCTGACAGGATCAATCATCTACCCAGTCAGTTATCCGGTGGGGAACGTCAGAGGGTGACTATTGCCCGTGCCCTTTCAAATAATCCGGAGATTATTCTGGCAGACGAGCCAACCGGTAATCTGGATTCAGTCACAGGTGAAGGAGTTATGCAGATATTCTATAAACTCCACGAGGAAGGCAAGACAGTAATTATTGTTACTCATGAACACTATGTAGCTGACCAGGCAGAGAGGAAGATCCGTCTCAAGGATGGAATGATTGAGGATGAGGGATAAGAATATATTCAATTTCAATTCTCGCGGGCAGACCTGTCTGCGTGCGGACACGCACAGGCAGGAGCCCGCTCCCACATTAAAGTTCCAATGCCCCAATTATGAGGAATGAAAATTAAAGAAAATCCCAGCATTTTAATAATCAACTGGCAGGACTGGATTAATCCGCAAGGAGGTGGTGCAGAGGTTCATCTACACGAGATATTCAAACGTCTGACATATGATTACGATATAACCCTTCTTTGTTCAGGTTTTGATGAAGCTTCTCCTTATGAAGAGATAGATGGTATCAAGATTCATCGTGTTGGTTCTCGTAATACCTTTAATTTCTTTGTTCCTTCGGCATATAAGTCACTCTGTAGAGCTGGCGATTTTGTTCTGGTCATAGAGGACCTTAACAAGATTCCATTCCTTGGGCGTTTCTATATCAAAGAGAAGAGAATGGCTATCCTTCATCACCTGTTTGGGGAATCGATATATCTTGAGACCAATATCCTGTTTGGTTCCTATGTATATTATACTGAAAGATTAATACCAAAATTCTACCGGGATATACCAATTACGGTAGTATCGGAGAGCACAAAGGAAGACCTTATTCGGATGGGACTTTCTGCTAAGAACATAGAGGTGATCTATAATGGGGTCGATATCAACAGGTATCAGTTTTCCAGTAAACTCTATGATAGACCCACTATTGTATGCCTTGGTAGGATGAAGAGATATAAGAGGATGGACATATTGATTGAAGGTCTTTCAGGGGTTGTTGAAAGGATTCCATCGCTTCAGGTATTATTTCTTGGTTCGGGTGATTATTTGCCTGTCCTTAAAAAATTAGCAATAGATAGGGGATTAGAAAAGATTATAGAATTTAAGGGTTTTGTTCCAGGGGATGAGAAGAGAGAAATATTATCAAAGTCCTGGATATCGGTGAACACATCTCCAAAAGAGGGATGGGGTTTAACATCAATGGAAGCACAGGCATCAGGGACTCCGTCCATCGTTCCTGATTCCCCGGGACTAAAGGAAACGGTGAGACATGGAGAAACAGGATACATCTATCCCTATGGGTCTATTAATGCTTTATCTTCAATTCTCATTGAACTACTGTCGAATAAGGAAAGGGTTATTGAGATGGGAAGGAAAGCAAGGGAGTGGGCATCCAATTTCTCCTGGGACTATTCTGCAGAGAGGATGGATGTATTTATAAAAGGGATTATATTAAACCATTTTTAGCCACTGTTCCTGCACAGTTTAATATTGCGTCGAGAGTTGTGAGCCAAGAGTCATCAGTCGAAAGTCCTACCCAGAGCCCAAAACTTTTTTTTGACACTGATTTTCACTGATTGAACTGATTTTTTCTGCCACAGAGACACTGAGGGCACAGAGAAATTAATATGTTGTTTCTTCCACACCCCAACACAAGAAAAAAACGAAAGGGGAGAGAAGGAACACCGAAGGAAGTTTTATTAATTCTGATT
>JAGLZA010000509.1 GCA_023131835.1 Caldifarciminota bacterium | reverse complement strand
GATAAAATGGAGCGATAGCTATGGTTTGAAAGTGGATGACACCTGGATTTCTACTAGTGGTAACTGCATCTTCGGGAACAGCATTATAGATAACAACCAACTGCATGCGCATACTTCTCAGGCATTCGATAACGGCGATAACTTCTGGAACAGTACTGTGGAGCTTGGATATTACTTCGGCGGCACCGGTTCATCATACGCATTCGATAACTATATAGGCAACTACTGGAGTGATTTCACGTGCATTGACGGGAACAACGATGGAATTTGCGATGGCACATACGACATTGATGATGGAACGATGATAGACTATCATCCGCTGGTACAGGAGTGGACGGATTACGATCGTATGGGCTGTGGGGATGTGGATTGCAATGATGCTGTGGATACACTAGATGCAGTGAAAACGTACAATCAAGATTTCGATTCAAGATGGGCCGCAGATGTGGATTGCAATGATGCTGTAGATACACTAGATGCAGTAAAGGTATACAATAAAGATTTGAACTGCTGTAAAGGATGTGAACTGTAGTAGATAGTGCGAACATAAAATAAAGGGCTTTTGCCCTTTTTATTTTTTGGGGCAAAAAATAAAAAAGTGAAGGAAAAAGAAGGAAAAAGAAAGGTGATGAAAGTGCGAGATGAGACGCTTTTTAAAAGAATATTTAGGAGGTGAAAAAGGAAAAAATGAACAAAACAAAAATAGCTTTTGGAATAGTATTAGTAGCGTTAGCTATTGCGGTGGTTACTACGCCTGCGATGGCGCGAGAGGACGACTGCGTATTTCAGTGGAATGCCGCCGATGGTACAGAACTCCATGAAATCACTGTAGCACCTGGTGATGAGGTGACAGTATATCTGAATTTGGATGCACCCATAAATAAAACCTCCACTTTTCAAGCTGCAGTCGTCTACGATCCAGACGTAGTGGAATTTGTGGATGTGACAGAAAATGAGAGTGTGACAAACTGGTATATGTGGGACTATAAGCCCTTATGTGGTGGTCCTTATCCTGCCACTGGCGATAGAGTATATAATTGGTTTAAAACCTGGGATATCATGGGAGTAGGACCTGACGTTTTACGTTGCGGTGATATAACGTTCAAGGCACGAAATCCTGGAATGACTACGATATATTTGGGGAAATGGCCTGATGACATTACCGTTAAAGATAACCGTACGTTGGTAGGTGATATGGCTGGTGATCCTAAAAATTGGACTACAGAAACTCTTACATTCACATGCACAGGTGAAGTACCACCAGAGACATTCAGCAAACCCCTCGTTGCGGGCTGGAACCTGATTTCGCTGCCTTTGACCAATGACACAGATATGACAGTAGCGAACATAATAGACACATCATTGAGCGGCAACTATAGTGAACTACACAAATACGATACCACAACGCACAGCTTCGTATCGCTGAGTTCATCAGATACGATGGAGAACGGTGTTGGATACTTCATCCACATGACTGCGGATGATACATGGACATACAGCGGCAGTGCATATACTTCAATGAGTGTTAGTCTTTCGGAAGGACTGAACATGGTCGGCTGGCTGAACTGCTC
>JAGLZA010000508.1 GCA_023131835.1 Caldifarciminota bacterium | reverse complement strand
TTCAATGGTGCAAATGTATTGGACTCAAACAATATATTGACAATATATTCAGGATATATTATACTATCAACAAAAGATATATTCAAAATATAGGAGTTAAAATTAACAAATGCAAAACAATAAAAGAAATATAATTTATGAAAAATTAAAAGATGAAATAGTTTTCCTGACATGTAAACCTAGTCAACCCCTAAATATAAAAAAGTTATCGAAAAAATATAAAGTTAGCAGTATTCCAATTAGGGAAGCCTTAATTCTTCTTGAGGTTGATAAATTAGTTTGTTTAATACCCAGTAAAGGCTATTATGTTAGTGATGTAAGTTTTCTAGACGTTATTGATATATTTGATTTTAGAATGTTTTTACTTGAAATATGCGGAAAACTTGCAGTTGAAAGAATTACAGAAAATGAAATCAACAAATTAGAACTTCTACTTAATGATTTAAAAAAAGAAAAAGGTTTTAATGAATTCGTTAAACTTGAAACAAAATTTCATCATTTATTAAGTTGTTCCACAAGAAACCGTTCTTTAATTTATACTTTAGAACATTTAAGGAATCATATAAACCGTCTATGGTTTTTTGTGAAAACAAGAAACGATAGTTATTTATCTAGAGTACCAAAAGATTTTGAATCCATTATATTGTCATTAAGAGAGAAAAACAAAGAAGAATGTATAAGAATTCTAAAAGAACATGCAATGGAATTCATAGAATACGTAAAGAAAAGTATATATAACAAAAGTTAAGGATTAAATAAGTAATTAATCTTGAAAGTGGGAAGGAGGTCAAAATGTCACATATTAAAATTGAACATAATCCTGATAGAAATGAATTAGAGAAAATGGATGTATTTAACTGGCAAATATGGGAGAAAGGACCATCAAGATACAATTGGACTTATGATACTAAAGAAATTTGTTATTTACTTGAAGGAAAAGTGCGTGTCGAGCCAGAAGTAGGGAAACCAGTTGAATTTGGAGCCGGAGATTTGGTAACTTTTTCTGCTGGATTAAAATGTGTCTGGGATATACGCCAAAAAGTAAAAAAACATTATAAACTAGGTTAAGAGAGGAAGAGAAATGTGTCTTGAATTACCTGAAAAGGATAAAGAATTAATGAGAGGTGTTATTGATCTTCACGTTCATGCAACTCCCGATGTTTTTGAAAGACCTTATGATGAAAGCGAATTAGCTAGGCAAGCACGAGATGTAGGATATAGAGCTGTATTATTTAAATCTCATGCTGTAATAAATGCAGACAGGATGTATTATGTTAGAAAATTAGTACCTGGAATAGATGTATTTGGTGGAGTAGTATTGAATTATACTGTTGGTGGAATAAATCCAAAAGCAGTAGAGGCTGCTCTATGCTGGAATGCAAAGGAGGTATGGATGCCAAATATGCATGCTAAGAATCACATAGAAGTTGAGGGAGTAGCTAGTTATCCGCAACTTAAAGGGCTTACTAAAAAAAGAAGGAATATTAAGGAAATAAAAGGAATTTATATTTTAAATTCAGATGGTCAGGTAATTCCAGAAGTCTATGAAGTTTTAGACCTTATTGCGGATGCGGATGTGATTTTAGGAACATGTCATCTTTCTTTAGTAGAAACTTTTGCTTTGGTAAAAGTTGCGAGGGAAAGAGGAGTAAAGAAAATTTTAGTAACTCATCCTGAGTGG
The DNA here is from genome assembly GCA_023131835.1 of Caldifarciminota bacterium. GTDB lineage: Bacteria > Hydrothermota > UBA3072 > UBA3072 > UBA3072 > JAGLZA01. The sequence continues at coordinate 2,417 of JAGLZA010000508.1, read as the reverse complement.
GAAGTAACAGATTTTTCTACTGAGGATCAAATAAAACTCGCGGACATGGGTGCTATTATGGAGCATTGTTTTGTACCTTTATTGCCTAGCGATCGTAGGTATGACCCTAAGTTAATGGCTAAATCGATTAAGAAAGTAGGAGCAGAGCGATGTGTGATGGCTACAGATTTAGGTCAATATTATAACACTCATCCCATAGAAGGAATGCGTCAATTCATGCATATAATGATGGATTGTGGTATAAGTAAAAAAGAGATAGAGATAATGACTAAATATAAACCCGCTCAACTTTTAGGAATAAGTTAATATATATTACTCTTGCAAAATCATTTAGTATAAATCTGTTCTTTTATCGGCTTTATCAAGATATTAGAAAAAAAGAGCATCTTAGAATAAGTCAAATGATTATAGGCTTGGGATTTAGACGAAGTGAAGCTGTAATTATCTTAAATAAAGTTTTATTATAAATATATAGAGGGTAACATTATGGTGAAACAAAAAGTTCTTTATTCTTCTTTGGATACCCCTGCAGTGCTTATAGATTTAGATAAGCTGGAGGCAAATATAAGAGAAATGTCTCAACTAGCAGCGGATGCAGGAGTACGACTGAGAGTGCATGTTAAGAGTCATGAATGCGCACCAATTGCAAAAATGCAAATCGAATCTGGGGCATGTGGCATAGAAGTTGGGCCTGTAAGTCAGGCAGAAGCTATGGCAGAAGAAGGAATTAATGATATAATTATTGCTCACCCCGGCTATTATGGTGCTCATAAGTTAGATACACTCAAGAGACTTCTTAAAAAACCTGGGTGTAAGATCACTGTAGTAGTAGATATGATTGAACAAGCTGTGGGTGTTTCTCAGGCTGGTAAAGCGGTTGGATGCAAGGTTCCTATACTGTTAAAGATTGATTTAGGTAGTAGTTCCCGCTATGGTGTTCCCCCAGGTAAACTTACCTTAAATCTTGCTAATAAACTTTGCCAGCTTCCAAATATTGAGTTAAAAGGTATATATTCACATGAAATGGTTGAAGAACGTACGGTAGGGGCTATAGATAAACTGGCTTTCGAAGCTGCATCAATAATGGCAGAAACAGCCAAAATACTGAGGAAAGAGGGTATTAAAATAGAGCATGTTTCTGTAGGTTCTTCGGCTACATTCCGTTCCACATGTCGTTATATAAAGGAAAAAAAATTCCCTGAGATAACAGAAATCCATCCAGGACAATGCGTGATCGGTGATATCATGTACATGAAGGTTTTTGGAAATACAAGAGAGACATGCGCTGTCACTGTGTTGACTACAGTGATGAGTACCTCGCATTCAGATTGGGCTATAATTGATGCTGGGTATAAGACATTTGGTGCCGATTACCTCATAGCGTATTATAAGGACCTGGGCTTTTTTTGGAGAGGGAAACCAAGCTTTGGTTCTATCCAAGGTCGACAAGATTTATGGGTAGGAAATCTTTGCGCGGAAACCAGTTACATTTATTATATGACTCCTAATAAAAAGCTGAAACTTGGAGACCGCCTAGAAATTGTACCTAACAATGCTACCTTAGTTATTAATATACATGACCAAATATATGGAGTAAGAAATGGTATTGTAGAGAGAGTGATTCCAGTAACTGGGAGGGGTAAAGGTAATTAAATTAGGAATAAGTTAATATATAATCATAGATGAAAGGAAATGAAGGGCAATGTATGGTTGGAGAGCAAGAATTGGTTTATTAATTCCATCACCTAATACCACAATGGAACCAGAATTCAACCAAGTAGTTCCAGAAGGTGTTTCGGTACATGCGGAACGTATGATTCATATTTGGAAGGAAGAAGGAAATCTTAGTGACGCAGTTTCTATGATGAATGAAGATATGCTGAGAGCTGCTACTGCTGTAGCAACAATTGAGCCGAACATAATTGTCTATGGATGTACGGGTGGAAGTATGTTAAAAGGAGTTGGTTTTGACTTACAACAAAGCAGATTAATTCAAGAAAATACTGGTATTAAAACAATTACCACTTCAACAGCAGTAATGTCAGCCTTTAAAAAGATGGGGATAAAAAAAGTTGTAGTGGCAACTCCCTATATAGAAAAACTTAATGAATTTGAAAAGGCCTTTTTAGAAGGGAATGGTTTTCAAGTACTGAATATTAAAGGTTTAGGACTTTTACCGATTAAAATAGGAGATAAATATCCCAACGAAGCTTATCGTTTGGCAAAGGAAGTGGATTTACCGAATGCGGATGGAATTTTCATTAGTTGTACGGATTTTCGAACTATTGAAATAATTGATATGCTAGAGCAAGATCTTGGTAAGCCTGTAGTTACAAGTAATCAGGCAACTATATGGTATACCTTAATTAATTTAGGCATATCCAAATCAATTAAAGGATATGGTGAACTTTTCTTAG
>JAGLZA010000507.1 GCA_023131835.1 Caldifarciminota bacterium | reverse complement strand
AAATTCGCCTAAGTATCTATGCTCTAATGACTTAAACATAATTCTTTTGCGTTCCTGTTCACTGGCTTGTGTAAACGACTTGTGACGAAATATTTCATTCCAAAGTAGATCATTATGCCGAGGTACTCTCTCAAACTTCTTCAATGCCCTTTTGATGATTGCATGCTTCATCTTACTCATGTTTATGCCTTCTTATTCTCTTGTCCAATTTCATCATTTAGCTCTTGATAAAGTGTTATAAGCCGCCGCTCCATAATCTCAAAACTATATCGCTCCTCATAAGCTTTCCGGCTATTAGCCCCAAGTTCTTCACACAATTCGGGATCATCCTTCAGCTTTACGATTGCATTTTTTATTTCCTCAATATTATTAGCATCTATCACCAAACCGCAATTTTCTTTCGCTACTTTATCTGCTGCTGAAGTCCCTCTATTTGCTAAAACAGGTTTACCACACATCATAGCTTTAAGTAATTTGCTTCCACAATTATACCTATGTGTATATACTGCAGGATTACGAATCGCAAATAGGAGATCAGCCTCAAGGCTTCTCCTGAGAACCTCATCGTAGCTAACCCAGCCGAGAACCTCCATCTTGTTAGGCATTTTGCGGCACCATTCTTTGATTTCTTCAACTTGGTCCCCGTATCCCGTAATGGCTATCTCAACATCTTCAATGCTCTTAATAGCTGCAAAAATCTTATCTAGCATCAATCGTCGTCTTTTGAAAAATATGCCATCATAAAACAACGTAAACGCCAGATTTTTATGAGAACTGATATCCACCTTACCAAAAATATCAGCTGGTGGATCATAAACTGTAACTATTCTATGATTGGGAATCCCACAAAGTTCTTCGATCTGTCCCTCGTCAATAATAACCACGGCACTTGAGAGCCGTATAAATAATTTATCTACTTGAACACAAAGATACCTTATTGGCTTTGGTAACCCTACCATATCTTCGTAGGTATCCTCTATTTCATAGATAACAGGCTTCCTTCTTAACTTACCAGCAATCGCCGCGGGTACGATTGAGTCAAAATTTATTGCATGTGCTATGTCCCATCTTGCCACCATAAGCTTAAAAAATACAAAGCACCACCAGAGGGGTAGAAAAGCGAGTATTTTAACCCCATAAGGAGCTTTAAATCTTAGCCGTATTTCATTATAGTCCTCTTCTACTTTTTTTTGCTTTTGTGAAGGTGCCTTGCAATCCCTATCCCAACATAATAGGGTAACTGCATACCCCCCATGCTTCAGTGTATCTAGTTCCTTAGTCATCCTAAAGTCTAGATCCAGAATACTCGTTTTTATTAAGACAACTCTTTTTGCCTTACCGATACTTTCTCTAATATCCATATTCCTGTGTCCCCACAACTTAATAATCTGCCTGGTTTCAGTACCTCCTTCCTTCTTCATCGCTCCATGAGAAGTTTTTTCAAGTTGGCTTTTACTTCTTCCTTGTTTTTGTTGGCAAAATACCATTCAATAGTTCTCTCAAGCCCTTCCCTGAAATCCACCTTTGCCTCAAACCCAAACTCCTCCTTCGCCCTGCTTACATCCAAGCATCTTTTTGGCTGCCCATCTGGCTTGCTCGTATCCCATCGTATCTCTCCATCGAACCCTGCAATCTCTGCTATTAACTCAACGAGCTTTTTTATCGAAATCTCAAACCCAGAA
>JAGLZA010000506.1 GCA_023131835.1 Caldifarciminota bacterium | reverse complement strand
ACAAAGAAATGGAAGGGATAACAAAAAAACATGGAATAAGGGAATGTGCTATATGCCATAAAAGTATAGAAGAGGCTGAAATCGTCGCTGTAACAAGAAAGAATGGACGATATATTGCTATATGTTCACAATGTTTTGGAGTATTAGAGCATACATTAGATACAAGAGGTGAGCAATGAATATCACGATTTCCATATCAATAAGTGGCTTTGCGATTATGATTCTCTTTACCCTCCTGATACTCAGAGATCCAATTTTATATGAAAGGATAAGAAAGATAATATTCTCTATAAGTTCAACAGTGATAGAAAGTCACAAAAGAATACTCAGTTCTGTAGAACTCCAGGAAGGAATAAACAGATATATAGAAGATGAAGGATTGATTGATCTGGGATGTCCCCGTGTAAAAGTAGACCTTGTCCCTCAAAACCTTGAAGGATTTGAATTAAAAGAGGGAGAAATAATAATAAAGTTAGGCAGAAGAAAAGAAAGAATTAACAGTATATTAAGCGCTGTATATTTTTATGTCAGCAAAGCAATAATCCCCCAGGTGAAGCCTTTAATAAAAGAAAATGTAGTTCATTCTATTGATTTGAAATTATCGGATTCCATTTTAAGAAAGGAAATAGGGCGTGATGCGGAGTCAATTTTCAAAGAGAAGATTTTAACCCCATTGTTTTCAGTGAATTCCGAAATTAAGGGTATGTATTTACGATTAAAGAGAATAGATATAGAAGGGACATTTACTAGAATCTTTTTAAGGGAATTATCTGAACTTCATTTAAGGAATTATGAGAGATTGACTAAACCAGAGTTAACACAGGAAGTGTTGGAATTTCTTGAATTCCTATATACAATAGCCCAGAAATCAAGTGAAGAAGAAGTAGAGACTTACTTTCAGCAGAAATTAATCAACATTTTTATCTTACTTGTTGCAAAAAGGGATAAATTTTTAGAGAAAGGAGCATTTCCTTATTTAAATGCAATTAAGATTGCAAAAAAGGAGGGAGTTGACAAGGTATATGTGCTTGGAAGACGGGAATGTGTAGACTATTCTGAATATATAGCAGATCGTGCAGTAAGAAAAAGATTTGGTACTTTGATATTCAAACAAAAATATGAGACAAAACATATACATTATGGCGGAAAGGAGGAGAGAGTTCGTCATATTTGCGTTACGCTACAAGTGAGTAAGCCATATTTATGATCTACTCCTCTAATGAG
>JAGLZA010000505.1 GCA_023131835.1 Caldifarciminota bacterium | reverse complement strand
TCGAAAGATATGATAGAACGGCCCCTGGATTTATCCAGAACTTAAGAAAATAAAAGGAGTAAATCATGGAAGAAATTATGGAAGTTATGGCAGCGCAAATGATCCCGGTAATTGTGGCTACATTGGCCACATTGATATCTGTTGGCCTAATCCGACTCAATAAATGGCTGAAAATGAAAACCAACTCCGAAGCCGTGGCAGCCGCGGGCGAGATAGTGGCGGCAACTGTGAACAATCTGACAGCGACAACTGTTAAAAATTTGAAAGCCGCATCAGCAGACGGCAAATTAACCATGAGCGAAGCATATCGAGTGAAAGATGAAGCCGTCGCCCGGGTAAAAAGCCAACTCCCACCCGCTGTGGCCAAGGCAGCCGCCCTGGCTATTGGAGATTTGGACGCATACATCAATGGCAAAGTTGAGCAAATCGTCGACCAGAATCAGAGTCAGAGCCAGCAATTATTAAACAGCAAACAATAGCAGGAGTACAATTGCATGGAAACGATGGGCATTGTCTCGACCTTGAAGTTGCTTGGGAATTTCGGGGTACTTGGTCTGGTTATATTCCTTTGGTGGTATGACAATCGGCAAACACGCAAAATTATTGCCTGCCATAAAGAAGATTTATCGGCAATCCTTAATCGATATGAAAACGATATGTCAGAGATGCGGGAGATGTACAAAAATAATGTCGAGCTGGTCAAAGACTATAAGAGTATTGCCGGGGATTTGAAAGAAATAGTCGTACTTAATGTCAGAGAATCTTCGGCCATGAAGGCATCAATAGACAGTAATCAATTTTGCCCGCTGGCGCGATTAGATAAAGACGGCATTGTTACACCGCGAGAAAACTTTATAGGGAGATAAGGGCAAGCAAGCGGGAAGATTAGAAGGTTAGAAGGAGGTAAGAATGGGCTTAGAAGGCGAACGGCTACAATTTCAGGGGCGCTTGGGGGAAAAAGAAATTGAAGCCAAAAAAATAGAGATTAAGGCGAATGGTCTGGTAGACGCCATGCGTAATGACCTGAGCCCATTTGAGGCTATCAAGGATATCAATACCGAGCTGATAGTTGAGCAGGCATTGGAACTCGCGCAATTGAAAATTTCATATATCAGCGCATTAAAGGAAGTCAATGCGATCAAGAAAGCTCTGGGGAGATAAATGTGGCTACTGAGATATCCTGGGAAATTAGAGAGCAGGCCGAAGAATTATATATTGTTGATGGAAAAACTTTCGAAGAGGTTTCGGAGATTACAGGTGTATCGATTACCCAGCTCAAGCGTTGGGGCGCAGGTGATCAGAACGAGAATATTTCATCATGGACGGAACGCAAGAGAGAATACAGGACTGCCTTTGTCAATATCCGAAGAGATACAGTTTTGCTTCGCAAAAAAATGACACAGCGGGCATTGAAAAGCCTGGATCCGCAAGATCTATATGCTGTCGTGAAACTGGAAACGATGGCTGCGAGGCAGGGCAAGAAAGATGATCAGACAGTCGAAATCGACAGGCCCGCATTATTTTTAAATGACATGGAATTTGTGGCAAATACTT
>JAGLZA010000504.1 GCA_023131835.1 Caldifarciminota bacterium | reverse complement strand
ACATACAACACCCTATCAGTTCTGACAACTGCTCACCGAAAATGGTGATAGTAAGAATTTATCGGATAATGATGAATTTCTTAAATATTGATTGTCCGTCCGGTGTTTCAATGTGAGCGATGTAAATACCGCTTACAATGACTTGCCGACGAGAGGTTACCGAATTCCAGGCCTCATCACCCGTACCGTCATTATGATACAGAGTTTTGATTAAGTCCCCTCTTTCAGTAAATATTCGGATTATACACTCTCCCGGGATATTCAGAAACATGATTTTATCACGGTCCTCTTCGGTTCCATACTGTTGTGATCGCATGGTAATATTATAGGGATTCGGAACAATCCGTATCTCTTCCAAAGTCTCTCCCGGTGGTCGTTTAAGAGCCGCCGGCAACACAGTCGTTGTATAAAACCGGCTGCTTTCCAAAGGTCCTTTTGGATTCAGAGTTCCGTCATTATTTGAACCGTCGTTAAATGCGGTTATATAGTAATAATAAGAAAAGCCACGAATTGCCGTAATATCATCGAAGGTGTGAACCGAATCCGGCATAGTACAACTGAATATTTTCTGGTAAACTGTATCCTGTTTTTCAACAGCACGATAAATATTGAATCCCGCAAAATCAGCGGCATAACCTTGGCGCGGATCTTCCCAACTTAAGCGAATCCGGTTTCCCATTCCCATAACAGTAAAATTCTCCGGTGGATTTGGCGGTTGCGGAATAATATAACCGTTTTCAAAACATTTCCGTGCCCGGCTAAATGTTTGTAAAATAGAGTCTTTACCAGTATATACCCAGGCATTTTTATAGTCATTACGGCTGCTCGTAGTGCTTCCACCGGGAAGAATATAGTTGCCGGATTGTACATTCCAGTTCCTACCGATTTCCTCACACAATTGCCGGTTAATTCCACTGATGCCTTCCGCAACGACAATGCGGACTTTTTCTCCGGGTTCCAGTGTAAAAGGACCGAAACCGGCAAGGGCTGAGGCGCCCCCGGCATCAGCCAGATCTTCAGGATAAGATACACCCCTTTCATCCATGCGGTCATAGCCGCCATATTGGCCGTTTTCAGGAAG
>JAGLZA010000503.1 GCA_023131835.1 Caldifarciminota bacterium | reverse complement strand
GAGTTTTTTAATTAAATTATAACAGGAGAAATAAGGATAAAGTGCCTGGTAGGTTACAGTAGATATCCCTTGGAGGAGAATTATATGGAATATACGGTTGAAGGATTGGAGAGAAGCAGAAACATTGGATTTAGACAAGGAGATATTCTCGGATTGGTTCTGAAGGTTTTTCTGAATTTATCCAATGATCTCAGAATACTTGATTTAGGCTGTGGAAGTGGATTTTTTACCCGTATAATTGCAAAGCAATGTAATGCAGAGATTATAGGTGTTGATATTAATGAAAGATTATTGGATGGAGCAAGAAAATTAGCAAAAAAAGAAGGTTTAAATATAATATATGAAGTTGGAGATATTAGAAATATTGGAGATAAAGACAATTCATTTGATATAGTAATGTGTGATGTTGTGTTAGAACGTTTCCAGGTTATTACTACACCATTGAGTGAGATGAAAAAAGTTTGTAAGGATGGGGGAATAGTTGTAGCCATTGAGCCTTTCTATCAATCATTTATTGAATATTACCCTGAAACAGATAATGAAACAAGAAATTTACTGTTAAAATTCTCAAGAGCGGATAGAAATTTTGGTTTAGGACCTATGCTGCCAGAGTCTTTTAATTCGGTAGGGTTGAAAAATATTGATTTTGTCACCTGGTTCTGGGGTGATATTGGATATAAAATTCTGGAATTTGAGACAAAAGAAGAGAAGTTGCAATTTATGGAGGAGAATCTCAAACGAATTAAAAAGTTTTTACCAGATAGTAAACAATTACAAAAGGAAGAACAATTAAAGATCATCCAATTTTATGAGGAAAGACTCAAATTCTATAAAGAAAATCCTGAAAAATTGAATAGAGATATGAGCGTGAGAGGGATGCCAGTTTTTATTGTTAAAGGATATAAGAAATAAAGTGGAAAAGAAAGTAAATTTTTTTAATGGTGGCACTTTATGAGTATTTAAAAAAAGCAGGGATTTACTTATTATTTTTGCGGAGAGTATGAAGAAAAGGCTTTATTTTAGAGAAATCGTAGGATTTCTTAAGGAGATGAAAAAGCAAAAGGTTTCGAAGAAGAAACAGAAGCATTTATTCAGGAATTAGTGGGGAAATTCAAAAGGAAACCAGCCTTTTCGAATGAAATGAAAGCCTTATGAAACTTTTATGAGGAGGTTATTTTATGAAAATCAAAAGAAATGATCCCTGCCCTTGTGGTAGCGGTAAGAAGTATAAGAACTGCTGTTTTAGTAAGAATATAAATTGGTATGACTATATCTTTGAGGATCAAGTTGGAGATTATGGACCTCCGAAGATTGATGGTGAATTTTTCAAGAGGAATCCCTTTAATAAAAAGTCGGCTCCTGTCATTTTTTACAATTTTCTCATCTACAACAAATTGGAAGAGTTGGCAGCAAATTATGCCAGAGATTACATTTCGCAGGGGAGAGAAGAAGAGAAGAAAATAAGAGAAACAGAAACTATGGAAGATCTGCTTGAAATAATGAAGAAAAAACCAGAGCCAATTAATAACCGTTTATTAATAAATAAAATGGTTAAATATGCAGATGAAGTTGTCCCTATCCTTATAGAAGAATTGAAGGAATCATATGATGATGGATTTATAGAATTGTCCCTGAAAATTATATACGAATCGGAGGTTGACTGTTCTATTGAATTGTTAAATTTAACAAAGGCTCCAGTTAGAAATGCACATACTCTATCCCTTTTATGTAT
>JAGLZA010000502.1 GCA_023131835.1 Caldifarciminota bacterium | reverse complement strand
TCTCATTCGTAAAATTCTAACCAACCAAGGTATCTCTCTCGGTGTAACATTAGGCAATTACACGAGCCAATGGTTTGCAAACATATACCTCAATGAACTGGATTATTACGCCAAGCATGAACTAAAAGTAAAGCATTATATCAGATTCATGGATGATTTCTTACTACTCTCGGATTCTAAAGCGGAACTACATACATTGAAACATGCAATTAAGCACTTCATAAAAGAAGAACTCAATCTCGAACTGCATCCTATAAAACAGCAAATATCCCCAACTAATACTGGCATAGATTTCTTAGGATATACTGTGTGGGAGGATCACAAAAAACTAAGAAGAAGAAATGTCAAGCGATTTATAAGCCGACTAAACAAATTTGATAAAGCACCTCTAATAACTCCGTTCATTGAAGCATCTCTAATGAGCTGGAAAGGATACACAGTTCATGCAGATGCTTTTGGACTGACAAAACAATTGCACGAAGCGCATCCGACAATGCAAGTATCTGCGCTGGATAAATACATTAATTGAAATATGAGCGAAAAATATCACCGTTTCACGGATTTTGCTGATACACAACCACAGTTTGAAGGTGAGAAGAAGAAGATACCAGAAATACTTAATACGGAAATACTCATTATCAACTTTCGTGTGGGCAAAAGCAAATACAAAGGCAAGAAATATCTTACGCTACATTTTGAGATTGAAGGTAAGAAATTCATCGCATTCACGGGCTCCGATGTTCTAACCGAGCAAGCACAAGAATATGCAGATGAAATACCTTATTTCACAACTATCATTCAAAGGGGTAATTATTACACGATGTCTTAAACATTTCTGTAAACGCCCTTTTTATATATTGGTATGCCCCAATAACAGTATAGGAGGAAAAGATAAAAATGACATCAGGAGACATAACGGCAAAATGCTTTGATAGATTATTCGGCGTTGACGGTTTAAAACCAATCTGTGGACTGACACTTGAAATAGTCGTTGCCAATGGCACGTCTACTAAAACGGAAACGATAGACGAAAACTTTCAGCTTTTAGATATGTATCTTGAAGCACCGGCAATTGTCACAGGCGTTGCTAATAAGTTTACCCTTAGCGTATACACTACGCGCGGTAACGTCATCTATGAAACGGCACTTATTGACGCAACTTCTGCAACGTCAACACCTATTCATATTGAACGGGGACTCATTGGCACAACATCTTTTTTGATAGACTGCGATGGGAACGTTAACGCAGACGAAACGTTTATGATTGAACTCGTTGGAAGATAAAAA
>JAGLZA010000501.1 GCA_023131835.1 Caldifarciminota bacterium | reverse complement strand
TTTTCAGGATATTGCCAGAAATCAAGCTGGTGTCGTTGGCAGCCATTTCCGAGGTGGAAGAACTGGGGAAGTGCTTATTCTTATTGACGGATTACCGGTAAAGGATCCCGCTGGAACATATTCAGGTAACCTGGGTGGTTTTACGGCGGATATTCCGGAAGCGGGTATTCAGGAGATGGAAATAACACTTGGCGGTTTTAGCGCCGAATATGGTAATGTTCAGTCCGGTGTTCTTAATCTTGCTATGAAGGAAGGCAGCCATAAATATGCCGGAAGAGTCCGGGTAATGTCCACCAATTTTAGTTCCAGCATGAATGATCTGTTAATGGGTGAAAGAGACAGATGGTTTAACACGAGATACCAACACAAACTGGAAAATATCTATCAATTCAGTTTGAGCGGGCCGGAGCCGATTACCAGTACATTGTTCAACAAATCCGGATTGATCAATTTTTCCTTTTCCGGCGAAATTACCGATCGCACACAAAGTTATTTTATCAATGAAAATCTTTATAAACAGTCTTACCAGGGAAAGCTAACTGCCCGGCTGAGTCAAAAAACCAAAATATCCATGGGAGGTTTGTACTCGGATAAAGAGTGGGATAGTTTTTATTTTCCGGCATCGAAGTATGGCCCCGGCAAGGACTATTTGGTAAATGATTATGGTCGCTATGAAACCACGGGCAGCTCAACAATATACCAATACCTATACGTTGACAAACCGGATCAGTACGAACAAGGTCTTGGGACGAAATACGATGATTCGACCCTTTTTGTTTTTGGTGGCGACTCCTTTATGGGCGATTCAGTAGTGACATTTTATGTGGGTCCTATGCAGGATTATCTCTGGAACCGAAAACAGAAAACCAGTAATGTCTATCTGCTCTGGACCCATACGCTGACCCCGAGAACCTATTATGAAGTACGGTATCAGCAGTTCTATACCAATTATTCTTATGCAACTCCCGATATTGAAGACCGGGATGGAGATGGCGATCGTGATGAAGATCTGGTATGGGATATCGACCTCGCCGGTCCGCACCCAGTTTACAGAGAACGCGATGAGAACACCTACTGGTGGGTCAGAGGAGACGACCCGGGATACCGAGACCAGTCTTCCTGGACAAAGACCTTAAAAGGCGACCTGGTCAGTCAGGTAAACAGTAATCATCTGATCAAGAGCGGTGTGGAATTCAATTATCATGAAATGGCAGTCGAGAATATCAGCTGGACGCTGGGTGTTGGAATCAATCGTAAAGATATCTGGAAAGAGGATATGATTGATCTGGGGGTATACATTCAGGACAAAATGGATTTTGAGGGAATAATTGCCCTGATTGGACTCCGGTATGATTATTTTGCCCCCAACGGATTTGGCGATGCGGTATATTATCCGGAAGATTACAACTATCCCTTTACATCAGTTGACACCAATGACGC
>JAGLZA010000500.1 GCA_023131835.1 Caldifarciminota bacterium | reverse complement strand
CCCTTCACACATCAACACAACCAGCAAGCATGCAAGCACAATTCCAATATGATTTTTTCTACCTATTTTTTCTTCTCCCATCTTGATTACCTTTCTCTCCTTTTTATAATTAGATTGCTGAGTATGCCATTTATTTTCAAATCGGGATCATCAATGTCGGGATCATCAATGGATACTTATCCAGAGCTCCAGCACCGCCAGCTATGTTGTATGGGATGTCACCAATGCCATCCCTCCCAGGTATATTTTGGTTTAGCCCATGATATAAATCTACGCCAATGTAATCGCTCCAGTAGTTACCGCCAGAGGGATAGCCATTATCCCAAGAGTTAGTCCCATCATCGTATGCTTGATTGGCGTTGTTTATGAGGTTGTTGTGATAAATCTTGTTATTATCGGATTTGACCGCCCTGAAACCTATTGTAGAAGAATTAGATATCTCATTATTGATTATCCGATTACCGTTACAGTCATGCATTCCGATACCATCGTTGTTTGAAGTAATCGTGTTGAATGATATGGTGTTATAGTTACTCGATGACTGTAAATAAAAGCCCCCGGAATTTAAACTCAGAATATTATTAGTAATTGAGTTGTTGCTTGATGAAAATATAATAACTATGCCAATAAAGTTATTTGACAATTCATTATCAGCTATTTTGTTCTCGCAGGATCGAGATGCCGAAATGCCCCATCTGTTGTCAACGACGATGTTGTTGAATATTGTGCAATCATTGGCTGAAACTAAGTATATACCACTATTAAAATCATAGGGACCGCTATTTCGTATAACAAACCCCTTGATGCAAACGTTATTAGCATGAACTGTCATACAATTTCCACTTCCATTGGCATCAACGGCTGGCATACCGATTCCCTTTAGACTGAGCTGCTTGTCCACAACCACATTTTCATAATATGTTCCAGTATCCACATGGATCTCATCACCCATATTGGCCTCATTGATTGCCTCTTGTATGGTAGCATAGTCTGTTCCCTTATTTATGTTGTGAACCGGTAAGGCAGGCAAAAGGAGCACTGTGATTGTTGCAGCGATTGTGTCAGTTGCTCCATCATTATCGGTTACCGTTAACTCTACCGTATAATTTCCTGCTGATGAATAAGAATGCGTTATTATTTTTCCTGTTCCTGTACTTCCGTCCCCAAAGTCCCATTCGTGCTCGACTATTCCTCCATCTAAATCATAACTTTGACTCGCATCGAACGTTATTGTTTGTTTAACAATTGATTTTTCACGACTAATATAGCTTCCTACAGGATACGTATTTACTAAATCAGGTTTTCTCTCGAAATCCATGTGACCATCATTGTTTGTGTCTATACGCATTTTATAGTTCGAGTTAGGACCTATATTTAGCTCAGCGCGCGTGCTAAAGGAAGTTATAACGTGTCTGAACTCTACCCTCTTTTTTTCATCAGACTTTTTTTTGCCAATTAAGTCAAAGCTACCTTCCTCAGTTCCCTCAAAGATAAGCCTCAGCTCTGAAGACAAGTTAAATATGCTCGCTGTCTGTGGATAAGCTTCAGGTCCTGAATATACAACGTTTGGTATTTCAGTATCCACGCACCCTGTAGAAGTATTAATTCCAACATGCCTACCTTCCAAATCATATATGTGTAAATTACCTGGTGAGTTCAACTTCCACTCTTGATATTCTAATGGTACTGTGCAGTAGCACTGCATATCAAAATCTATCTCTTTTGTTATAGGTGAAGGATCGGACCCTATATTGACTTCTATCGATTTTTCATCACATACCATGTCAGGGCTAGCAGAGTAAACACTTGCAGTTAATGCAATTTTATTGTGCTGCTTGCCAATATGGAATTCATAATAGCCATCGTTTAGGGTTGGATTGATGTATGGCTTATAGAGTGCACCATCTGCCGACAACATTATTGTCGGGGCAAACACGTTAGTACGTCTATCCATAGGCGGAAGAACAAGGTGAACATGTCCTTTAATAATATTATTCTCAGTCTCTTTTTCTAATTTAAAATTCTTGTTATAAACACCCATCTCGAAAGTCTCTTCAATTTCTTCAGTCTTGTAACCTTCTTTTGACAATCTCACAATACCATGCACACTCTTTACCGGTTTTAAATCTATAAGAAATTCATCTTCATATTCGCCAATGATTAATGGAATTGTCAATTTGTAAGCCCCAGATGCATCTGTTTTAGCCTTTGCAAGGAGAGAGCCATGTGATTGTATCACTTCAACTAAAACTCCATCTAACGCATTATTCTCATCATCGACTACTTTACCTTGTAGTACTACGTTACTATCCGAAATTGAGTATTTGTGTTTTTGAGAGTGTATGTGCTCCCATTTCGCATATTTGTTAAGATAAAATAAATGAGTCCTAATAATATCTTCATCTTTATTTAGCGTCGTAACAAAAAATTCGTATATATTCCCTTCTGGGTCAGGAGTTGATAAATCACTTGGATCCGGCCATCCCCCTGTTGCTATATTTTTCCCGAGTATCTTCAACATTTCTTTAGGAATTTCTTTTACAGTTTCTTTTCCAGCAACCATTAAAAACGCCTCTACTGACACTATAACTGGAACTTCTTTTATTAGTGCCGCAACCAGTAAAACATAACCTATGCCATCAATAACAAATTCTGCTACCTTTAATCTATATTTTTCTATATCACCTTCGAAAACAAGAGTTCCTCCAGCAATTTTGATTTTTTCATTGTCTAATTCATAGTTATTCTCCAACCAATTATATATATCAGGATAATTTTCCTTAATTGATTCTAATGAAATTTCCCCTTCCTTAAATTTGATATCTCTATTAAAGATTACTGGGAGATCTACTTCAGTGTCGGGTGGTGTAATAACATTTTTTGGCTTTGGTTTAAGGAAAATATTATCTGTTGGCTTTGCATAGGCGGTATATTCACTAGGTGGAACATAAATTTCGTATAGTCCATACGGGGCAAAAGCCGAATACTTTTCACCTGACGTTTTTGATTCAAATATAATTTCAACAGGATATAAATAGCAATAATTGTTGGGTAATATTACCACTTTTCCTTGGACCATATTTACCCTTAAAATTCTTAATATTTTGTTATTATTTTCGTCCTCTTCTTCTATTAAACCTTCCGGATCCACCATAGCATATATGTCGTATATACCATAACTCAAGGGTGCTTCAAAAGGAATTGCAAAACCTACACCTAAGGTTCCAGAAGCAATATTTGTTATTTCCCTACTAGCCAGGAGTTCATCTTTGCCCTCTTTTTTAATATACAATTCTACTTTTGTTTTATCGACATCCTTTCCCCCTTTATTCAGTAAAGTCAAATGAGCGGAGACTTTTTGACCTGGTTTAGCACCTGTGATTTCGTTTGAATCAACAGTAAAATAAAATTCCTTAAAAGTTAAGTCAGCTTTTTTGTCTCTCTTTATGTAATATTCAGCTGATCCATATAAATGCATCGCTGAACAATGACCATCGTAATACCGCCCATAAACCTCTACCTGGTCACCAACATTAAGATTTGGGTCAACATATCCCCAAGGTGGAGGAATTTCGGAATCATAAACCGTAACATCCAATTCATCAGCACAGGGCGGTGGTCCACTTATGATTTTATCAACCCTAACAACCCAATAATGGATTTGACCACCAGATACATAATATTCTAGTGCGGTGCCCTTAAATTTTATTTCTTCAGCAGAATAAATAACTTTAAAAGCATCAAAATCCCACTTTATATCGTAGTAAGTGGAAGGTTTATTTGGATCAGAAACTACCAACCTGCCCCAGCATTCACCTTCAGCAATATCATATGGGATGGACCAATCCAGTTCTTCGTCTAAAGTTAAGCTTGCCCCCTTAAGAATCTCTACATTCTCATCGTAAACCACGTAATAAGCACCCTTTGAGTCTCTTATCGCATATTCAATACGGAATGTGTAAGTGTCACCTTCATTACTTATTTCAGCCTGAGCCCCCACAGTATTACCGGGATACTTAGTTCCCTCCTCTACATCAAATTTTGTGATTTTGGCATTAATAGGAGTTTTCCTTTTAATGTAATAATCCTTAGAACCGAATAATGCCACATTATCTTCTCCTTGATACCAACCATAAACTTCTACTTTATCCTCTGGTTCGATGTTTGGATCGATGTATCCGTAAGGGTATTCATCAGGGTTTACTGAAGCAAGATATGCAGTTAAAGTGTGACCTTGTAGTTCTAATGGACCACTGATAATTTCATCTGCTCTTACTGTCCATCCCCATGCACCAATCCTTGAAAAGTACTCAATTGCAGTGCCTGTGAATACAATTTCAGATACTGTTCCTCCATCTTTAACGGTGAATATATTCTCCTTCCACCCGGTGTCATCACACAATTCATTCGTGTCAACATTCCACAACTCCAGTTTCACATCATACTTGCCCGTAGCGGCACCTTCTGGTATCCTTACATACAACGTATTGCCACCCGCGAACTTACCATGATTGTTGGGACTGGAGGAAACAAATCTTGGCTGACTCTCACCTGAATATTCCTCATCGGTTGACGATCTTACCTTGACAATTCCTTTAAAGCGATATCCGCCAGCCATAAGGTTATCAAACTCCATTTCCGCTCCGAACTTACCTCCCAGTTGAACGCTGGTGCAGTCCGTTTTCCAGTTTGTTATTTTGCCGCATCTTGTTCCTGATGCTACATTTATATCTATAATCTTAAATTTTCCAATCATATCCCAGACAACTTTGTCTGGAATAATGAGCACTCCCACACAGGAATACATACCAGCAATAATTGGGTGATAGATATCTATCTCTACTCGGTCACCTTCGCTTACCGATATACTTGGATTGTAAAGATAAAAAGAGTTGAGTTCTCCTACACTTAAGTAAGGAGGAAGGGTAAGAGGAGATTCCTTTATGATCTCTTCTATTTTTACTCTAAGGACTAAGTAATTCCCGGCATTTTTAGGCTCATAGTCAACGCAGCAAGGAGGCGCATGGGTACCACACCGACATAAAGAGCAATAGGTTTCGAGATCAGCATGACTAATGGATATTGTTTGCGTATTAACAACTTCTCCTTTAACATGCACCATTGGCTGTGCTTTTGAACTTTTAGCCAAAATAGTTTTTATATTCTCTGCTGGTAAATCTGATTCGCTTTTCGTTGAGTTATTACCATCAAACATCGCAAAAACCGAAAACGGTATCGCACTCATCAAAATCAAAGTGATAACAAAACAACACAATACCTTTCGCATTATCGCCTTTTTCGCCATTTTTTTTACCCCTTTCCCCACTATCAGAGTGCTTTTCTACATTCCCACTCAATACACACCTACCTCATCCTCTCCTACCCGCGCAAATAAATGCTTTGCATTTTTCGTCTGTCTATCGGCTGCATCTTTTAATCATACCTACTAAGCGTATTCAAAATATCAACTTCTTGACCCAGGGTATTATCCCCTATCGCATTCAT
>JAGLZA010000050.1 GCA_023131835.1 Caldifarciminota bacterium | reverse complement strand
TATTAATTCTGATTTCTAAATCCTACATCCCAAATCCCAAATCCTAAAATACTCTTGACCCCTTGACTCCTCGAATCCTTGAATCCTTTTTTAATCGTAGGGGCGAACTGCGTTCGCCCAATTTCAACAGGAGTAGCGAAACTTGTTTCGCGTGCAAGAAGAGAGCGCAGAGCAAGCTCTGCTACTCCAAGAGGGGGGAAACACTCCTGCAATGTTTGTGTATCGCGGTTGGGAAACCGCTTCTACAATGCAGGAATGCCAACTATTTCAATGCTGTGTTATCTTTCAAATATCTGTGTGCATCTGTGGCATAATCAGCCAACAGCGTTCAGTTATGTAGTAGAACCTTTCTCTATAATCTTTTTAAAACATTTTTTCTTTGTGTCCTTGGTGTCCTTGTGGTGAAATAAAAAAGAGGTGATACTATGGGAATGAGATTGATTTTCCTTGACATTTGACAGGGTTTTTAATAAAATGGGCATGAAGAGGTATATCTACAATACTGCGGATGTAAACGAGATAAGTGCAATTATGCTATAGGGAATATTGTTTATCTGGTAGCAGGAGATTATCCAAGGAGGTGGTGTAAATGAATTTGTATTTAGTGCAACATGCAGAGGCAAGGCAAAAAGAGGAGGATCCAGAGCGACCTCTCTCAGAAAAGGGAAGGACAGATATTCGAAAGATAGCGGTCTTTATCTCTGAGAATGCGGATATCCAGGTGAACAGTATTATGCATAGTGGGAAGACCAGGGCGCAAGAGACAGCCGAAGTTCTGGCTGAGTACTTGAATCCTCCTGACGGGATTAAAGAGGTTGAGGGTTTGAACCCCCTTGATGATCCAATGATTTGGGTGAGACGGGTAACTGAGACAAAAGAAGACATTATGTTGGTCGGCCATCTACCCTATCTGATAAAACTTTCAACCCATCTGCTATGTCAGGATGAAAATAAGAAGACAGTAGATTTCCGGATGGGCGGGGTCGTTTGCCTTAAAAGAGACGAATCAGGTGGTTGGTCAGTCCGCTGGATGGTAATTCCAGAAATACTGACCTGAGGGGTGAGGAACTCTGACCCTTAATATTGCTGATATAGATGAGTTAAACGCAATACACTTGAAAAAGGAAGAAAAAGCATGACGAAACACATTGGAATAGTTGCATGTAGCGCAGAGGGAGCAGCACTTTGTTATCGTACAATCTGCATAGAAGGGGAAAAATTAATGGGGAGGTACGCTCATCCCGAGGTCACTATGCACACATTTCCCCTTAGCGAATATATGCAATATATCGAAGCAGGCGATTGGGAAGGCGTGGCTAATTTAATGTTATCTTCAGTGGCTAAGGTAGCAAAAGTGGGGGCAGATTTCGCCATATGCCCCGATAATACAATCCATCAGGCATTTAACCTTGTCGTTAAGAAATCACCAATTCCGTGGCTTCATATTGCCGAGGAAGTTGCTGCTGAGGCAAAACATCAAAACTATAAATGTCTTGGTGTTTTGGGCACACGCTTTTTGATGGAGGGTGCAGTTTATCCTGCTAAGCTTGCTGCCGTGGGTATTAAGCACAGGATTCCTGAGATAAAGAACAGGAAGCGCATTAATAAGGTTATTTTCGATGAACTGATTTATGGCCGTTTTTCCTCAGAAGATAGTGTATATTTTAACGAAGTAATCAGGGAATTGAAAAACAGAGGTTGCGATGCGATTGTTCTTGGCTGCACCGAAATACCACTGTTAATAAGTCAAGAAAAATCACCCTTACCTACATTGGATTCTACAAGGCTTTTGGCAAGAGCAGCACTGAAAAAGGCAACCGAAACAGCATCTTAATCGGAATATTAGACGTAATCGGTGTCTTATAATAAGATCTTAAATTATGATAGATTTACTAATAACTTTTGTTAGTGGAATTGTAGCTGGGCTGTTGGGAGGTTTACTTGGGATTGGCGGAGGTATTGTATTAATGCCTGTCTTGCGTTTTTTTGTTGGCTTATCTCCTGCCTTTGCTGCAGGCACCTGTATTATGGCGGTGTTTTTCACCACTTTTGGTGGGACCTACAGGCATTATAAACTGGGGCATATAAATATTAGATCTATAATTCCCATCATTATAACAGGAGCATTGTTCACCATTATTTTCTCTTTGATTTTTTTGTATTTCACTCAAAGAGAGAGATGGTTAGACCTCGGGCTGGGATTGGTATTTTCCTTTGTATCTATCCGTATGATAATAGAAGGGTTGCCAATCTTTAAAGTCAAAAAAGCCAGCGGAAGTGAATTGCGGGGTTCCCTGTTACAAAAATTTGCGGTTGGTAGTGCTGCTGGAATTCTTCCGGGACTTTTCGGGATAGGCACAGGTGCCATTCTGGTTCCTGCATTCACCTTTGTTTTTAAAGCCCCAATAAAGATTGCAATGGCGTCCTCATTAGCATGCTTTGCAGTGAATGCTTTTTTGAGCTCATTATTTAAATTTTCTCAAGGATTTGTTGACATAAAAGTAGCTGTCCCTATATGTCTGGGGACACTTATTGGTGCAAATATTGGAGCATTATTGAATAAACGATTCCCATCAGCAATGCTCAAGATAATATTCGGTATAGTTTTTTCATATGTTTCATTAAAATTTATATTATCATTCTTTGGAATCAAAATATAGAAAGGTGTGTCAGCACACTACCCCCATTTTTCTCGCAAAGAGCGCAAAGGAAAAGAAAAAAGGGTTCAAGTGAACACACTACCTCCTCTTTTTTTTCACAAAGATTGCAAAGAAATGTTAATTGTAATGGAAAATGTAGAGACGAGGCATTGCCTCGTCTCATCATTGTAAGGGCGACTCGGTGAGTCGCCCCATGAAATAGTCTTAGTGTGGAATTACTAATTATTTCACCACAATGTAATCAGATTACATATGGCAGGCGGGGCAAGCCCAAAATGCAGGGACAAGACATATCTTGCCCTGGGTGAAGCAAATGTAAGCACAAATTTATTCGTGCAGTTTTCCAAACTCATAGAAACCGTTTATCTTAAAAATCAGACCGCTTATAGAAAATCACTTGCATCTTTACGATTCTTTTCTATTATAAATCTATGACATTCTTAAGGAATTTTTGGGCATATGATTGGCAAATTTGCCATTAACAGTAGAGACGAGGCAATGCCTCGTCTCTACAAAAAGGGAGGTAGTGTGAAGGTAATAGTAAGATATTTGATTGTTCTGCCTGTGCTACAGCAGACAGGTATATTCGAACCTATTTCGGATATAAACGAATTAAGCGTAATAATAATGGAGGGCATATAAATGGAAAATCAAGAGAGATTTTTTAAAAAAGAAGACTTTAAATCGCCAATAGTATTAGGTTTTATCGCTATATACATTTTTGCAGCTGTGTTGATTTTTTCAAATGAACCAAAAAATGCATTCCCTTATATAGGTTTAAGCATTGGTTTGTTATTTCTTTGCTGGCTGATAATTGATCTAACAAAAAAAATAAAAATTCAGGATATTAAAATCAAAAGACCTTGGCTGGAACTTATATTTGGACTTCTGATTCTTATTGTTTGGGATTATCTCCCTCTGCCACAAATTAATTTTGGCGATAAATGGGGTATTGGTTTTATCTTAAAGAAATCAATAATACTTTTAGGTTTACCTTTTCTGTTTTTGAAGTTCCGAAAGAATTCACTGGTGTCTATGGGGTTTACGAGCAGAAACTGGAAACAAAATCTTTGGATCGGTTTCATTGTTTTTCTGGCATTGGCTATTCCCAGTGCTTTTTTTGTTGGTAATACAGGTAGTGAAATTCTTAGCGGAAAGTATAGTGCTCCGCAGGTTGGAATCGGACTATTTTCATCGTTTATTTATTATTTCCTGATGTCAGGCTTTTCTGAAGAATTTTTATTTAGGGCTTTTATCCAGGCAAGGGTTTCATACTTAATGAAATCGAGTGTTAGCGGTGTTTTAATCACTTCACTTATTTTTGGTTTAGGTCATATTCAGTATATTATGCAAGGGTATCCCGGAATAACAATTAGCGAAGCTTTTTGTAGAGCATTCTTCCTGCAGACATTTATTGGAATTATGTTTGGAGTACTTTGGGAAAGAACAAGAAATTTAATCCCATGTGTGTTTGTGCATTCAGGAGTGGATGGTTTGAATAATTTATTTTATATTGTCTCAAAGTTTGGTATTTAATTACTACGACTAACAAGGGAAGAGAGTTAAGAATCGACAGTCGACAGTCCCTTTGCCTCCCTTTTTTTAGCCACGGTTCCTGCACGGTTTATTTAAAATTCCTTGTATAGAATGCATAGAAAGTAAAAGGAATTAGTTGAATAGTTAAATGGTCGAATAGTTAATTAGGAACGAACCTAATGAACCCCACGAACTGTCATTGCGAACTCCTCTTCTTGCTTAACTCCAGTGAAGCAATCTCGGAGGGGTTCTGTGGTGGGCTTCCAACTCCACGAACCCTATGAACTCCACGAACTCTATGAACTCAGTACCCCAACCCCTAAATCCTATTTCGACGCAGATTTACACTGATTATACAGACTGTTTAGATATCTTGTTCTTTTGTAGGGGCTTGATTTATCAAGTCCGAAACCTGTAAAAAGGAGTAGCGAAACTTGTTTCGCGTGCGAGAAGAGAGCGCAGAGCAAGCTCTGCTACTCCAAGAGGGGGAAACACTCCTGCAATGTTTGTGTATCGCGGTTGGGAAACCGCTTCTACAATGCAGGAATGCCAACTATTTCAATGCTGTGTTATCTTTCAAATATCTGTGTGCATCTGCAGTTTCACTAAGGATTAAGGAATTAGGATTAATTAAACTTTCTTCTGTGTTCATCTGCGTTAATCTACGTTTAGATAAAGGGGTGGTGGTGGGCTCTGTGTACTCTGCGTTTTCATCTTCCTTATGAATTACAAATTAAAGGGGATTGGTTAGGCTTTGCGCCTTTGTAGAAAAACGGGAGTAGGGAATGCATTGATTCTTCTTGACAATAGGCAGGATTTTGTATAAAATGGGTATAAAGAGGTGAAAAAGGATTGATAAGAGGGAGATTTATTCAAAAGGAAGCATGAGAAGATAAAGAGGTTTACCTAAAGGAAGGCATAGTTGCAACAATCAGAAATGGTAAGGTAATAGGATTTTTTAATGTTTCAAAAAGGAGGAGGTTAATGAATAGCAAAATTAATTTAATCTGGAGTGAGAATAAAAATTGCCGGATTATAGTTGGAATTTTGCACGCATTTCTTTTTGCATGCATGCTGGCAGCCCTATCTTTAAAGGCTGAAGAGCAATCTGATACCCTTGATAGAAAGGAACTACTCGCTTCAATGGATATCTGTCCATATCCCGAGCTAGATGAACTAAAGGATTGTAAATTTCAAAAAGACTGGCTACAGGTTGAATCTCTTTCCCGTGAGGATGTAGACACTGCATTTTCCAATTTTTGCGATCTTGTCTGGGTTAAGCCAATAGCGCAGAAAAATAAGGTGTTTCTTTTTGGTGAAAACCATTATTATCAGACCACTCACTATTTACGCAACAGGATGCTTTTTGCGTTGAATACATTTGATAGATATCCACTTTTAATTATCGAACAGCAGTATTCTCTTTCAGGTTTTTGGGATTACTACATTAGTCTCACAGATGACAACGAAGCTGAAAACTTTTACCAAAATGTCATTTACAATCTGGTAGGTACAGAAGAGATGCATGAGCTTTTAGGACACCTTCGGCGGTGGAATCGGCGTTATCCCGATAGACGAATCCATATTGGAGCAACCGATGTAGAACATGACTATATCAGTACATTACGTCGTGTTATCATTCCTTACTTCCAACTATTAGACCCTTCGTTTAGAGTCGATCTTGAAAGAATCACTATTCTCGACCTGAAAGATCTCTTGCAAGATCTTGAAAAACGATTGCAAAAAGCCAAGTCCCAAAATTTGGTAGGCGCCTATCCCTTTTTAACACCCCAATATATTGAATGCGTAATTGAAAACCTAAGGTCATTCTATCTGTGTAGACAATATGATTTTAACTACTATCGACAGCACGCTATGGTGCGAAACCTTACTGACCCTCGATTTTATGGTAAATTTCTTACAGAGGGAAAGGTAATGATTCATGGCGGTAGCTACCATACACCCACGCATTTTCCTTATCCTGAAGGAGGAAATTTCTTGCGGGAAGGTAGTTATTTATCTTTTGATTTTGAGCCCACAAAAGGCAAAACCTATTCAGTTTATATTAAAGGGCTTGCCTACCAAATAGGTTCTATGGCAGATATTAATTTAGATTCATGTTTGCACCATGGGAGTTCATACAGACGAACTATAAAGAAGTTCCAACGAGCATACAAGGAGGGATTAGTTTCTCCAGAGAGTTACTATCTTTTTAACTGGGAAATAGATGATTATGATAAACTCATCTTCACTAAAGCCTATGCTAATGGCCATCTTCCTTTGTTAGTAAGAAAGATAAAATGGAATAAAACTCTCGAGAAATCGGAGGA
The DNA here is from genome assembly GCA_023131835.1 of Caldifarciminota bacterium. Taxonomy (GTDB): domain Bacteria; phylum Hydrothermota; class UBA3072; order UBA3072; family UBA3072; genus JAGLZA01. Next base: position 1,328 of record JAGLZA010000050.1, on the reverse strand, counting down.
AATTTCGCGTGACTTTTACGAAACAATGAGGCGGACAAAAGATAATTATGATGGGTATGATGCATTCATTATTATTCCTCGTTCACCAATTACTCATGTGAAAAGAAAAAGGGAAGATTAAGATTCGATTCTACGTGCTTTTTATTAAGAGTAATAAAAAAATCTTGAACAGACGACTTCTGATACTATTAGATAAAATGAGATAATAAATGGAATGATATAAAGATTTATATGACGGTTTACAAAGGATACAAGATTGATTAGATTGGGTTTGGGAAATGAGAATAGAAAGAGGAAAAGGTGGAAATAAAACCTTTAAATAACGATACAATAATAGCAGAAGCCTGTTGTGTAGGTGATGACCGTGGTTTGGAGAAGAAATCGGAACTCACAGAGCAAGAATGCACTGCACTCAGTGCAGCAAGAATAAAGGCAGACTGGCTAAAAAAGATGATACCAGAGGGTCTTTCAGCTAAGATTGCCTATTCAGGAGATAAAGCAGTTGGTTTTATCGAATATATGCCGATTGAATTATCCAACTTTCATAAGGGAAAAGACCTATACATCATCAACTGTATGACTGCTCCACACACTCCACCCTGGGGAGGTCCTCATAGAGAACGGATTCCAGGTTGTGGCAGTGTTCTACTTACTGCGATGATTGAAGATGTAAAAAACAAATGCAAGGGAATTATAACACCTTTTGGATTCGCTTATACGGATGATATGAGAGGTTTCTTTTCAAAATTCGGGTTTGAGGAGTTTGAAGATGAAGGACTGAAAATGCTTATTAAACGGTTTGAACCCGTTGAACCTCCCTCCCCCATTCGTTATGAGCAGAGATATCAATTCAGACAGATTCCGGGCAAAGCAGTAGTTGATATCTTCTGGTCTTCGATGTGTCCGGCAGCTCCTTATACACTTCTCAATCTAAGAGATGTATGTAAGGAGTTTGGAGAGGAGGAGGTCTTTAATGAGTTCTGTGTTGATGACCGGGAAGCATTGAACAAATATGGGATAGAGGCTGGAGCATATGTTAACGGCAAATATCCCTGGAGCACCTATGGACCCTTGTCAAAGGAAGAGATTCGAGAGGTTTTGAAAAAGTTTTCGAAGAAATATGTCTAATTTATACGATAACCCGAAATATTATGAAATAGCGTTTTCCTTTCGGGATATTCCCGCCGAGGTAGATGTGTTTGAAAAGAGTTTTAAGCGATTTTCTGAAATTCCTGTAAAATCAGTCCTGGAACTGGCATGTGGAAATAGCCCGCATATGAAAGAACTCGTCAAAAGAGGCTACCAATATAATGGGCTTGATCTGAGCA
>JAGLZA010000005.1 GCA_023131835.1 Caldifarciminota bacterium | reverse complement strand
AACCCGGTTTTTTAGCCACGGTTTCTTCACGGTCCCCCCTTCTCGAACCCTCATTTTTATGTAGGGGCGTGATTTATCACGTTCGAATCGTAGGGGCAATTCATGAATTGCCGCTACAAGTTTCGCGCAAGGGAAAAGCGCAGAGCAAGCTCTGCCACTACGAAATCCTTGTGGTGTTGCGGTTAAGAAACCGCTTCTACAATGTAGAAGGGACATCCCTGTCCCGATTTTGGAGAATGCAGAGCAATCTCTGCCACTACGAGACTGGAGTAGCGAAACTTGTTTCGCGCTGTGTATTTTTTTATTCTCTGCTTTTTCTCTCGAATTACAAAAATTCCGGGTGGTAGGGGCTCTGCGTTAATCTACGGTTAAAATTTTGGTGTGGTAGTGGGCTTTTCATCTTGAATTACAAATCTAAAGGGATGGTGATGGGCTTTGTGCACTTAGTGACTTTGTGGTGAAATAAAGGTGAGGAGTGGGGGTTTTCCCCTTGACTTTCTTTACAATCCTGTTATTTTGAATTCGCTATGCTGATTCTTTTATTTTTGATTTCCTTCCCTTATGGGGAAGTAATTGTTGATATGGATGTTATAGGTATAGAAGAGGTTGACACTGCACTCGTGTTAAACTCCGCTGGTCTCAGGATTGGAGAGGTTCTAACAAGAGAAAAGGGGATCAATACGATAAAAAACCTGCACACCATAGGGTTATTCAAGGACATAAAACTAAACGCAGAAAGAAAAGGTGCCGGGATAAAGGTTATAATTGAGATTGAGGAAAACCCGCGATTGAAATCCATTTTATTCAGGGGAAACAAGAAAGTAAGGGATGGGGATCTTTCTTCATTGGTAGATCTGGCTCCCCCAGCCCTGCTTTCAGAGTATAAGATATTCAAGATAAGGAACAAGATTCTCAAACTCTATGAGGAGAAGGGCATGTCAGGCACTCTGATATCTATTTCGCAAGAGGAAATGGAGGATGGGGTTCAGGTGATATTCGATATTGAAGAGGGAGAGAAATATAAGGTAAAAGAGATCGGGTTTTCTGGAAATAGAGGCCTTTCCGACCATA
>JAGLZA010000499.1 GCA_023131835.1 Caldifarciminota bacterium | reverse complement strand
TGAAGACCTCAGAGGAAATTCCCTGTAATTGACGCCATGTCTTGATCGTATCTCCCCAGGCTTCGAATACTGCATCATCGGGAACGATAATGATGTATTCGACATTATCCCGGGAACCTTTGCGTTCCGGTGAGTAGAAGTCAATCTCGGGAAGAGAACTGTAGTTCAATAGATGATTCTGCAGAATCGGTTCCCAGAAACGGCTGCGTAACCTATCCTCACCAAAATGGCCATTACCACCTATAAAATCCACTCTTACACGAATATCCTTGTAAACAATTAATTCCTTTGTCACTGAATTATACTGGAAGGGAGTAATACCCAGTATCACTGCATCTACACCGCGAATCTTCTTTGGCCTGGATAACTTAACCGGGGATTCCGGGTAATAGGCATTACGTGTATATATCTCCATATTCTTTTCAAAACGCAATGGCGAATCATCAGAATCACTTGGTATATTGGGCGCAGGTGCAACCTCAACATTATGGTAAATCTCGATTCGTGAATCGAGAATCGTAAATATTGCCTCTGCTCCTTGCGGAATGGCAATATATCTACCAGCCCCTGCAAGATTGGGTGCACCCTCATCATTGGGAAGGAAAACCCCTGGCACACCAAATGTCTTCATTGGAATACCATCAATCTCTGTTTCTTCAATCATTATCATATACGTACTAAAGATAATCTCAACACCAGCCGGATTTTCGGAGATTACACTAAATAAGGGATTCTCTGCCCAGTTGTTATCAAATGTTACTGCTTCGGCAAAACCTAAAACCGGCAGCAAACACATCAAAATCAATATTCTACGCATCTTGACCTCCTTTAATGTTTATCCGCAAAGCCGGTTGCGCCTGATTCATTAGCCTTTAGTTTGGCTGATTTCCATCCAACAATTTTCAGGATATCATCTGTATCGATATAGGAAGAAAGTACAAAATACTCTGCAAAACCTGCATTCCAACATGCATCAAGACCCCGGTCAGCATTAGATATACCGGTTAGAACCTCGTCCCAGCTAATAGCATCCTGATTATCCCAGTAGAGAATAAGATTACCCTGGCTGGTTATTGCAAGATAGTAGAGCCGATTATCATAGGAATCCTGATTGCTGGTTATGGCAACCTCCTGTATTTCCTCAGGCGAGGTTGTAGTAAAGACCGTGATGAAGGAAGAACCATTGGGAAAGTCTTCCCGTATCCCATCCGTTGCTTTGAAACGATAGAGAAACGCTTGATCCTGAGATGACCCACGGCTGAAAGCAACATAACAATGACTGGCTACAACCGTGGCGCTTAGTGAGTTGATCTGATAATTTGCCCACCAATCATAGGTCTCATTCCAGGTTACTCCACTATCCGTCGAATGATACACATCCCAGCGGTTTGTATTCCCATCGCCCTGTAAAAGAAGGATAGTAAATAAATTCCCTGTAGCACGGTGAATATCGAGAACATTAACAAGCACTGAATCTCGATTTCCAATCCTTACATCGTCTCCCCATCGAGATTCATACTCTGTTGGTACAGGGGTTCGCCAGGCATTGCCTATCGCCATCTCGTTGATGTCAGTCAGGGGTTCAAGTTCCGGAAATAGCAGAAGTGCTTCTTCAAATTCTCCGCTGTTCCAGAGATTCTCAATCCTCTGTGCCAGTTGTTGAGCCTGGTCACTCGCCTCTTTCTCAAGAATAAGGCTAATCTCAGAGTTTTCTCTTTCTTCCTGGGTCATTTGTTCAAGGCCTTTCCATACCGGCTCACTTATTATAAACGGTTCCTCTTCAACTCTGTCAGATTTAACTGGCACAGAGGATTGAGAATCT
>JAGLZA010000498.1 GCA_023131835.1 Caldifarciminota bacterium | reverse complement strand
GCATAGAAATACCTAGTTTCATCTATTTTTCTAGCCTCCTTTCTCGCTAAACTAGTAATCCATGTTCATGAATCCAATTATTCACTTTTGGTCAAATGGAATAAATACTTCCTCTTCTTATATTATATCAATTTATGTCTAATTATGTCTAATTAGTTCTATGTGTGCCTAATATCAGACAGCCTGATATGTTTAAGTCAAAAATGGGTTATCTATGGCAACACCGGATAAGTCAAGCAAGATAGAGCGGATATTTCTGACATTCCAGGAAGCACAAGAGTTTCTTGGTGTGAGTCATCAGACTCTGTATAAGCTCATGGGGCAAGGTCTACCTTCACACAAGATAGGCAGAAAGAGAGTCTTCTTTAAAGAGGACTTGATTGAGTGGATAAGAAACCACTAAATATATAGTCGAGAATTGCCCTAACTGCACAGATTTCCATGCAATAAAGGGTTAAAAGGGTTAATAAATATTAATAAGCTAAAACTAATAGCTTAAGAATAAAGCTTGCTCTCTAATTATATAGTGTTGATAAACAAATATGGACACACATACCAACAAATACAACCGTCAAAACTATCTTAATAGCCTTGGCATACTTATCAGCAACATTGAACTTATGGTAAGGGAAGAAAAAAGCGAGTCCGTATAGACCAATTACCACAAGTCTTATGATGAAAATAGCTCTAGGAGTCATTAAAAGTATCTTCCTTCTGTTAAGGCTAACTGTGATAAAGTTACCATTTCAGCCCGGCTTTTTCCTGAAGCTTTTTCCTGAAGATGAAGAACGATAGACCTACGAATAGCATTCCAATTGCAAGGAGAACAGCTCGGATTACTTCTCCCGTCAGCATACGGTGGATAAACAGGGGCACACCGCCCACCAACATCAAGGTCACCAAATAGCGCCCGCGCTTGAGCATAAATTCCTTTCCGGTCCTCATCCTCACCACGACTAAAACTGAAAACACAGCCGCTGAGACTCCACCACTAACGGCAAACAAACTTGAGGTAGAGAGAGCAAGCACACCCTTGTTCTGAAGG
>JAGLZA010000497.1 GCA_023131835.1 Caldifarciminota bacterium | reverse complement strand
TGTTGTCACGTGTCTAGTATCTTCAAGTTAAGGCAAGCTTTACCTTCCTCCGTTTGTAAACATCATGCTTAAAAATAGCATCTACAGCAATCAATTACAGCAATTTGTATCTAAATAGCTGTATTTTGCAGCAACGCTATTGCAACTGCTATTAAATTAACAGCTAAAACGAATCTGTAATTAACTAGGCCCCTAGCGTAGAGCTTAGCAGCAATAAGCTAAATATCAGTGCTGTAGTGCTTTAGTTGAGTATATGGTCTTCTAGTTAAAGTTAATCGATGATATAATTGATTCGAGACGGAGTGGAAGTGAAGAATTGACAAACTGCACCTTTACTTAAGCTATAGAGGATGACTAAAAGAAAGAGGTACAACTGCAAGGTCGAGAGAATAAACCCCTTCTTTTGGTGTATCAGAAGTAGTATCAACTAGGATATGGAGGAGTAGAAAATGGCTAAGACAGAAGCTGGAAAGAAAATTGTACCCGTTCAACCATATAAAAAGGTCAAACCAGGTGGAACCTACAAAACGGTCCCAGTGCCAGGCCACCGCAGGTCAACGCCCAACAAATAGGTTTCCTGATTGATCCTAAGTCTTTCACTATGGAGTGAATCCACTATTTCCTAATGTATGGTATTGTGGTGGTTGTATTAGCACATTGGCTTGATGCATAGTTGATTTAAGAAGGGATCTAGGTGAAGAGACTAGCTGTCCTAGTTATCCTTACAATCCTAATGGCAGGGCTAGTTTTTTTCGAACTAAGTGATACTGACATTTCTATTGCTAATACCCTTGTTCCCGATAATGAGGTAACTAGCACTATAAGCAAAGCAAGCAATTCTTCGGCAAGTGCTACGATTACGATTACGATGTATGCTGTGGCTGATGAATAGTCAAGAAAAAGGAGGGCAAAATGTATGAGTATAGCTTAATGGTCAAGACTGCCGATGTGAAACTAGAGGCATTAGCAACTGCAACCACGGATGAGCTTACCCAGAATGTCGCGGTCGCTCTGGGAGGAGTTATTGACGAAGTATCAAAAAGTATGAAGTTATTTCAGGGAGGTGATTGGGAAATAATATCTCATCAGTTGACTAGACTCGACCGCTATTTGGTTGCATCCTTCCTACTTCGTCGACCGAAGTGACATATAATATGTTCACTTATCTTCCTGCTATCTCACTTTTTTATAGCCATTCTGACTATTCCACCAATGCTTAGGCCACCACCAAATACAGTTAGTCCCATGCCTATTGCTTGCGCCATAGATTGGTCTTCATAAGTAGAAAACCAGCTGGAAGTGAATGGTCCTTGTGAACCAGCAAAATTCCACAAGAATAAGCCAAAACCAGCAAAGAGCAGGCCAACTACTAGCATAGAAATACCTAGTTTCATCTACTTCTCTAGCCTCCTTTCTCACTAAACTGGTAATTCATGTTCATGAATCCAATTATTCATCTTTTCAAATGGAATAAATACTCCATCTCCTCTATATTATATCATTTTGTGTCTAATTGTGTCTATTTACCTCTATGTGTGCCTAATATTAGGCAACCTGATATTTTTAAGTCAAAAATGGGTTATTTATGGCAACACCGGATAAGTCAGGCAAAATAGAGCGAGTGTTTCTGATATTCCAGGAAGCACAAGAGTTTCTTGATGTGAGTCATCAGACTCTGTATAAGCTTATGGGGCAAGGTTTACCTTCACACAAGATAGGCAGAAAGAGAGTCTTCTTCAAAGAGGATTTGATCGAGTGGATAAGAAACCACTAAGCATATATTTGAGAATTGCCCCAACCATACAGATTTCTATGCAATAAAGGGTT
>JAGLZA010000496.1 GCA_023131835.1 Caldifarciminota bacterium | reverse complement strand
CATCATTGATAAATTCACGATTCATTATTCTAACTTCGTTGTCGGTGAAGTCACTGAGCGGGTCATCCACCTCATCAATATGGTTTCTGAATGGCAGGTGGGTGGGTGGTTGAATAAATACTTGGCCGAATGACATTTATACCACCTCATAAAGTCTCTGCTTATTTGCTAACATGGGATTTCTAGGCATAACTTTTAAGTTTTCAACAACATTTAATGCATAGTCATAGATGTGTAATGAATAATTATGTTCTGACCAGTACTGAATTTTACACTCACATGGCTTTACAATTTCTTCATTGATAAATTCAGTTAGTGCAAGCATGTTAGCGTTCCAGGCAGACAAATCATGACTTCTAAAAGTAGTATGTATAGAGCAATAGCCTGTGCTTTCCCACCTAATTAAGATTTCATTGAAGCATGGAATAGCTTTACCTGAAAAGTTATCCACCACAGGATTAAATAAAACTGCAATATTCCGATTGCTCCCCATGTTTTCATTAATCTGTTGTTGCAGGCCTGCACGCAAGATATCAATTTGATTAATATTTTCCCACCCTTTAATTTCAGTTTCATCAAATGATAATATTGGGTTAGTGAAGCTATTTTCAAGAATATCACGATAAGTATAATCAAATGTGCTGGCATCAAACTCTTTTTTATACTCCATTTTATATGCTTTAATGCGTTCTGGCGTACAAAATGGGTCACTTGGATGCCATTGTTCATTTAGTAGTTCGTTAACGGCATTTTCATCAAGAATTATTGACGCCTGACTATCCAAAGCATGTTTTATTTCAGTACCGCCACCAAATGTTAATCCCAGTGGACTTTTTGCCACAAAAAGCATAGCACGTTCCCATGCTTTCATAGCTGATGTATCAAGTATTGTTGTTGCATACAATTTTATCACCTATATTTCATTGCGGGTTCACATAGTTATCATGCGTTATAATTCCATCTTCAATACAAATCCCTATCTTACCGGTTTCATCAACCACGCCAATCCAGAGCTGATACCCTTTGTTGGTAGCCAAGTCTTCAATATCCTTCATGGTGTTGGAATCCAATGCGCTACCATCATCGATGAGGATAACTCGGAGCTTCGGGTTCATTGCCATTCCGATTGCTACTGAAATTCTGTGTTGTTCTGCGGTTGAACATTGTTTTATCAGGGTGTCATTGAAAGTTACTCCAAGGTCGTTGAATCCCAGCCCGTCAATTGGCATCTCAGCTTCCCGGATGGTGCGCTCTTTCAAGTCATCAATTTCCTTGATTTTTGCAGTGAGACTTTCACTGTTGTTCTTTTCACCGTTCAACTCTTCAATAATTAAGTTGCGCTGTTGCATTGATCTAACATTGGTATTGATTTGCTCAGCGTTCTGGAGCTGGTCTTTGAACACTGTGAGGTCGGGGTCAATGAGTGAATCAACTTGTGGCTCTAGCTGGTTAATCTCACACTCTAATGACACTAACCTATCTTGTTTCCTTAACAATTCAGTTTCAAGTGCACTGATAGAAGTTATCAATTCATCCTTTGCATCTTGTTTAAATTCATAATTAAATCGAACATCTTTATTATCACTTATTGTTTTTGTGGCAAGCTCCATAGCACTCATGATATCCGATGTGTTGATTTCAGTATCGGGAACGTTTACCAGTGGGAAACCAGCTACCTTGCCACCCAAGTGTTTCACTGCACGATTTACTAACCTCCTGGAATTATACAAATTTTCTCGATCATCATCAAGGGCGTAGAGGTCGATTGGTAGGTCTATTAATTCTAACAATGTTTTTACTTGATCTTTGTTGGATTGATTTTTAAAGATAAGTGGGTCAAACGAAAGATCACCAACAATTGAACTTAACACCCCGGAAGGATGACTATATCTTACTCCCTCCTTATTGATGATCTTTAATTTTGAAACACCATCAATCCAAGTTCGTGTAACTTTATACTTACCTAAATCAATAGTAACCTCTGCTGTTTTTTCACCGTGTTGAACCGGGTCGGGGTTGTTTTTCAATGCATTTTTACCCCCCAGTGCGGCCTCAATAGCATGTAATATTGAAGATTTACCTGCAGCGTTAGGGCCGGAAATTTTAATAATATTTCCTTGTGGAGTTATTCCAACCGCTTTAAGTGCTTTGAAATGTTCGGCGTGGAATTCAACTATCTTAAGTTGCCCTTCCGGTTCGGTTAATACTTCCTTTTCATAATCGTCTTTTAGTTCCATAGTTCACCACATCCGGAGTATATGTGGCTCGTGGCCTTCTGTTATCCGTTCCAATTCATTTACTCGATATTCCAATGCGCTTATTCTTTTAAGCATTGTTTCAGTATCATCTTTTGCTTCCATGTTGTTACCTCGAAATTACATATTTCACACTACACAATATCTTTAATATTACTTAACCGTTTTGTATAGAATCTATTGAAAGTAAAGTATATATAGTATGTTGAATATCTTTATCTTACTAAAAAGGTGCAAGTATGAATATTGTAAAAGTCCAACGATCTAAATCTAACTTTGTAGTAAGCGTTCCTAAAAATGCAAGACACATATTTGATGACATTCAATATGCAAAATGCACTGTTGACAAAAACGGCATCCATTACTCCCCTGTGAAAGAATAGAATAAAATGGAGTAAAATAGAAGGGAATGAAGATATTCCCTTCGGAGTTTACAACATGACAATTACTATTATATCACTATTATATATAAATGCATTGTTCTTTTTTTATAAAGTGGAGCTACTTCTATGAATTACACCCATGAATTTGATGGGGGATTAAATAATTATGAAATCTTAGAACCACAGAGTAGACCACCTACAAGACAAGAGATATGCCCACTCCCAGAATGCAGCCTGGAGGAGTATGTTGTATCGTTCCCTGCTATGCTTGACAGAACCGCAGGACAGCTTGAAAGAAAATCAATTAGAATCAATGCAGTTTTGTATTACATACTTAAAAAATTAAACATAGATGCGGACTATAACAACATTACAATGTACACCACCGCTATAATATCAAAGGGAATGCAAACATTTCGCACAGATTATGTCAGTGATGATGATTTAAAAACATTACAAAAGTCCTCACTGAACAACGATATTATCAACGGCATGGTAAGTAATGACTGGGGATCGCAGCGCAAATTTGAGAATCAATATGAAGTAGCTCATGTATTTAAAAGTGTTCTTGCAAAAAACTGGAATGTAGATATGAAAAGCAAAACAGGTCACTATTATGAAACAAGTAATATAGCAAATGCATTTTCAAACATGACGGTGTTTGGCTTTGATGGGAGAGATGGAACTAAAGCACTTCGTGAATTTATTATAATGTTAGGTTTAAGATCATCTATTGTAGTGCAATTAGAGTTAGAACCAACGTATAATAAAATTGTAACAGTCACAGATACAACATTGAAAGTTTTTGATACGCTATTCGAAAGAGAAAACATGCATGGTCGTGGCGAGGGGTGGTGAATATTCGTTTTAAGTGGCGCAGTGGTGAGGTGGTGAGGTGGTGCGCTGGAGCATTAAGTCATCTAGGTAACTATACTATATTATATAGGGAAAATTGAGAGGATTGAATGTTATACAACTATACTATTATACTTCTATACTATTGTGAGTTATACTATTATACTATTATACATTCAGTGACTTATACCAAACAGGATAATAGTATAGTATATTTTGGGTTG
>JAGLZA010000495.1 GCA_023131835.1 Caldifarciminota bacterium | reverse complement strand
CTACCAAATGTGGGTTAGTTAAAACGATTGAACCCAATCCCGTTTCTTTACAGCCCAAATTTTCCATATGTTTTATATCATCCATTGTATTACATGAACATCCAACAACATTTAATCCTTCTTTGTTAAATTTTTCAATTAAAGGCCAGTTATATTTCTGAGCCATCTTACCAGAAATACCACCAAAAAACTTTGGAACTGAATTCAATCTTATACCGGTTACTCTGTCTAGATCATAATTATACGGATCTTGAAGACAGTTCAGTTTCAAATATAAAGGTAAATTTGAAAATGGTATGTTTCTATTATCAAAAGGATTTATGTTCGGGCACGAAAAGTTTAATTCTATACCCTTAACATCCATCATATTAATAAAATTAACCATTTTTGCAATTTCTAAATCTGTACCTGCAATAGATACTATAATGTTTTTTACATGAAAACAATATGTATAATACCACTTTTGAATACCTATATTATGAAGAGCCACTCTATTCCATACTGTGTTATTCAATTTAACTACAGCAAACGGACAACCTAACTTTGGTTTTACTGTTAAAGTTTTTGTAACTCTATCAAAATTTGGAAAATTATATTTTTTGTGCCAAAATCTTCCATCCCCGTAGCCCATAACTCCTGCTGAATAAAAATAGTCCATTAATTAGTCTCCACTTAAATATTTTTCTTTTTCAACTCGTACTCTTTCTCTTGCTCTATATCCTGCTTCCTCCAACGCCATACACATTTCTTTATATTCTTGGTATGTTGTATACCCACAATTTGACATTACATAATCTTTAGAATCATTAATTCCTGATGATGTAAAAATAAAACTCATTATATCCTCCTTCCATTATATTAAAAACTACGACAAATACCAAAACTTTTTCTATGATATTTTGTTATTCCATACCTCTTGATTGCCTCTATATGTTTTTTTGTACCATAGCCCCGGTTTGTGTTAAAATGATACATCGGAAATTCCTCGTGTAACTGATCCATAATTCTATCTTTAGTAACTTTTGCAATAATAGACGCTGAGGCGATGGAAATACTTTTGTTGTCGCCCTTAATTATCTGTTGCTGTGGAACGCTCAAATTG
>JAGLZA010000494.1 GCA_023131835.1 Caldifarciminota bacterium | reverse complement strand
ATCACGGTGCCGTCGGGACAGGTGATGGTAGTATCTTCGGTGCATCCTGGGGTCGGTGGCACTGGTATTGAAACCGGTATCCACTTTTCAACACTCTTTGTTTCACTACTCACCCCTACTGCGTTTGCATCCGCAAACTCGACCTTTCCAGGGTACTTGAGTATCAGTTGGACACTTGATAGACTTACCAACTCTGCCCTGGTCTTTGCTAACATCAAATCCTTAATCATGCTTACGATGTTTGATGTGAAGATCCCTGCTCCCGCGACTGTTACAAGACCTGTGATACTTGATATGCCGTCGTCGATTGTCAGGTCCAGGTCCATCGGGAACAGCTTGGCAGGTGTACCTGCAGGCACGCATGGCACACTTATGGATGCATAGATCTCGAACGTCGATAGATCGAGGGTCGGTGGCGACGTGAGATCTGCAGGGTCCGGCATCTTAAACGGGATGTTGGCGGGAGTGGTGAGACTCGACATCGATGGCGTGCAGGTTATCAGTCCGGTTGGTGTCGGGCAGACGTTCCCGGTCGGAATCAGTTTGCCAGCGATGCAGCGGTGTGTCGTTATCACGCTGCCATCAGGACAGGTTTTCGTTGTGTCTACGGTGCATTCTGGTGTCGGTGGTTCGAGACCGGTTTCTACATTAAACGTCTTTGTTTCCTTATCAATCGTCTTTCTACCAGTTAATAGGTAGTACCGGATATATTTAGGGTATGTTACCTCAACCTTTAACGATTCATGTGTTATCGTTTTGTTAGCTATCAGAGTTTTGATGTCGGTGGCGTAGTTATATTCCAGATCTGCGCTGCTGGTTAGGGTGCGTGTGAACGGAACGCCATTGAAGGCTACCGTAATATCGATCGGGAAGATGATTTTCGGGTACGGTACCCAACCAAGCTTGCAGGTAGGTGTGAAGTGCAGCTTTATGTTATATTCGGGATAAAACGTTCCCATAGAAGGTAGTTTGTTAGGTACTACTATGTCCGGTGTTACGGTGCATAATACGTGAACGTCTATTAAAGTGAGTGCTGCGCGAACTGTTAGCCCGGCAGGCACATTCGCGACATACACCGTAGATACGACTTTTTTCATCGCTCAGACCTCCTTCTTAGCTACAATGTTGTGCCTGCCTACGCTCACCGTAACCGTTCCGGGAATGAGTACTCCGGTTGCAACATCGTCCACGTAGATCTCAGCTCCTGTCAGGTGTTCGCCGGTCACGTACACCTGTCCGGTCGCTGCTTCCAGCACAGGGTTGTAATAGGTGGTCTTATCCACATCCACCTGTGCATTTGTTGTCGCGTCCTGGTACCCATCCCGCGTGAGTTTGACTGAATGCAAACCTGCTGGTATTGTTATGTATTTGTACTG
>JAGLZA010000493.1 GCA_023131835.1 Caldifarciminota bacterium | reverse complement strand
CCCTTTTCCGACAAAACCGCAGATTCCACACATATCACCCTTCTTTTTCGAAATTCCGTGTTTCGCTTATTAAATAGGATGGTTTATTTTGAGATTCATAGTAAGTTCTCATCTGTATTTCTGCGATAAGACCCATTAACACCGACATAAAACCCATCAAGAAAAAGAGAACTACCAGTTGAGGAAGTGGAGTTTCTACAAACGTCTTTCCACCATAATATTTATAATAAATCATTAGCCCAAAAGAAAGGAATGATAGTATAAAATTAAAGAATGCGAAACCGCCGAAAACATATATCGGTTTTTGCGAATAGCTCCCCAGAAATTTAATAACCATTAAATCAAGAATAACCTTGAATGTTCTATTTATGCCATATTTTGACTTTCCATGCTTACGCGCATGATGCGTTACCGGTATTTCACAAACATTTGCACCTTGCCACGTTGCATAAATTGGTATAAAACGATGCATTTCTCCATAAAGCTTTACATCCTTAATTACCTCTCGTTTGTATGCTTTCAATGTACATCCATAGTCTTTTAACAAAACTCCGGATATTTTTGAAATTAAAAGATTCGCCATCTTACTTGGAAGCACACGTGAAAACCAATTATCTTTTCGATGCTTTCTCCAGCCAGAACATACATCATACCCCTCATCAAGTTTCTCTATAATTCTCGCAATATCTGCCGGATCATTCTGAAGGTCACCATCCATGGTAACAATTATATCACCGGAAGAATAATCTATTCCTGCCATTATTGCGGCAGTTTGACCGAAATTTCGTTTCAGATGAATGACTTTAAAATGGCTGTCTTTCTCAGAAATGTTATCAAGACAAATGGCTGTCTTGTCGGTTGAGCCATCATTAACTAAGATAACCTCAAAACCACAATCTATGTTTACAAGGACGTTTAATAATTTTTCACACAAATAAACAACAGTTTCATCCTCATTATAAATAGGAACAACTATCGAAATTTTCATATCTTACTTTCCATATCTTACGGCACAGCCTCAAATAATATTTTAGCAAAGCGAGTTTAGAAGCTTCAATTCTACGATTGACAACAATAAGTTTAATGGCTTATTTGATTTTGGAGGGATTATGTGTCAGAAATCACGTAAAGTCAATAAATGGAAACAACTTCGATCAAGATAATCAGAGTTTGAGTCCTGCTGATTTTTGACTCGTTGAATCGCAAAAGCCAGTATTACTTCGTGATCAGCGGGTGAATCCGAAAATGGCAAATTTTCTTGTAGTCGAAACCCACCCAAAAACATGACTGCAAGGATCTTCAACACTTAAATCACGTTGGAGCTATGTTAAAAAACAAAAAAATTATCGTTGTCATGCCTGCATACAATGCGGCGCAGACCCTCCGCAAAACTTATGATGAGGTTATGGCACAGGG
>JAGLZA010000492.1 GCA_023131835.1 Caldifarciminota bacterium | reverse complement strand
TGGCAAGGCTCTGGATACCTGAATATGGCTCAGCAGAGGATAAAGAACAATTTAAGTATCTGAAAGAGTATTCTCCCTATCATAATATTGACCCTGATAAGGATTATCCTGCTACTCTATTCACCGCAGGTCAATCTGATACACGGGTACATCCAATGCATGCTATGAAAATGGCAGCATTGATGCAGGATGTAGCGGGTAAAGATAAACCGGTGTTACTATATGTGGAGCCAAAGGTCGGGCACGGACTGGGAAAACCTCTGAAACAGGCATTAAAGGATATCAGCCATCAATACCTCTTCCTTATGTGGCAACTGGGGATGATTTAGAAGAGATGAGAATTTCTCGCAAAGCGACTATCTCTGCGTTCATCTGCGGTTTTACTAAGGATTTAGGGTTCAGGATTTAGGGAGTGGGATTAGATTTTATTTTTACCTAATAAACTAATTAACGAGTTGACTAATACACTCTGTATTCTCTGTGTCCTCTGTGGCTAAAAATGGGGGGTGAGGGGAATAATTTTGCATTTTTCACGCTTGCAGAATCAAACGATAAAACGAGGGGGTTGTCAACACAAAATCCTCTCGGAGGGTGAGCGGGCACGGTTTTTTGATTTCCATAGGAAATCAAAAAGAGCGAACCCGAGAGCGGAAGCAGCGATTTCCTCGCAGGGGAAATCGACTGCGGTTTTGTGTGGACAATCACCGAGCAAAATGCGAATAGAAATAATAACATGTGACATATTGCTTTGTAGTAACATCATCTTCC
This sequence comes from Caldifarciminota bacterium, assembly GCA_023131835.1. Lineage (GTDB taxonomy): Bacteria > Hydrothermota > UBA3072 > UBA3072 > UBA3072 > JAGLZA01. The sequence goes on along the minus strand of JAGLZA010000492.1, from coordinate 1,709 downwards.
TTCATCAAAGAAGAAGATTAAAATTCAGAATAATCAGCAGGGGAAGGTTAACCTTCCCCCATCAACGCAACCATCAGTGCCTTCTGGGCGTGGAGACGGTTCTCCGCTTCACCAAAGACCACTGAATGCGGACCATCAATCACTCCGGATGTAACCTCTTCCCCTCTGATTGCAGGCAGACAGTGCATAAAGATGAAATCATTATCTGCCTTTGCGACCAGTTCTTCATTTACCTGATAAGATGCAAAAACCCTCCTCCTCTCCTCAGCCTCATCCTTCTGCCCCATAGAAGCCCAAACATCTGTATAGATGACATCAACACCATCTACAGCCTCTTTTGGATCATTGGTTAGAAGTATAGAACCATTGGATGAAGAGGCAAGGCTTTCAGCCTTACCAACTATCTCAAGATTGGGCTCATATCCCTTTGGGAAAGCCATCCTCATATCCATACCCATTATTCCTGATGCAAGCAAAAGGGAATGACTGACATTATTACCATCCCCGAGGTATGCCAGTTTTATTCCCTCGAGAGTACTTTTTTTCTCATAGATTGTTTGAAAGTCCGCAAGAATCTGGCAGGGGTGTTCCAGGTCAGAGAGACCATTTATAACAGGAACACTTGCATTCAGGGCCAGACCTGTAACGGTTGAATGGGCAAATGTCCTTGCCATTATTCCATGCACCCATCTTGAGAGATTCGTCGCAACATCGGCAACTGTTTCACGCTTTCCTACCTGGATATCTGAAGGGGCAAGATATATACCCATTCCCCCAAGGTCATAGATCCCTGTTTGAAAGGTTACCCTTGTCCTCAAGGATGGCTTCTCGAATATCATCGCAAGGATTTTTCCCTTGAGCAGGGGTTTTCCCCTCCCTGCCTTTCTGTCATCCTTTAGTTGAACTGCCTTTTTTAACAACCTCATAAATTCGTCTCTATCAAGATCGGTTATAGAAACAAGGTCCTTTGTCATTAATCCTCCTCTCTACGATTATATTCCCTCTGAAACCGTAACAATTCCCTTTTTGGAAGGTAATCAATAATCAATATCCCATTGAGGTGGTCTATCTCATGCTGCGCCACCCGTGCTTTCAAACCTTCCAATCTATATTCCACCTCGTTTCCGTCAGGGTCATATCCCCTTAAAAGAATGAATTCGGACCGAATAATCTCTATGGAGGTATCGGGAACCGAAAGGCATCCTTCATCTATAGTATCCTCCCCGGAGGCCTCAACAACCACAGGATTTATCAGCCTTATTGGCTCATCCTCTTTGTAAAGTCTGGCAACGAATATTTGACTGGCAACTCCAATCTGGTTAGCAGCAAGCCCAATCCCTTCATTATCCACCATAACTTTTAGCATCCTCTCCGTGAATTCTCCCATCCCTTCAAAATCGCAAACCTTCTTTGCTCTCTCATTAAGAACTGGATCCGGATACAATCTTAACTCTTTACTCATCCTTCTTTATATCCAGTTTGAGTTCCTTTAATTCTTCTTTAGAGACAGATGAAGGGCATCCCTCCATAAGGCCAACACCAGTGAGCGTCTTGGGAAATGTTATTATCTCTGAAATAGAATCAAGGCCTGCAAACAACCCACATATACGGTCAAAGCCCAGGGCAACACCACCATGGGGCGGAGCCCCATAGGAGAGTGCCTTTATTAAAAAGCCAAACCTATTTTCTATTTCCTCATCATTCATTCC
>JAGLZA010000491.1 GCA_023131835.1 Caldifarciminota bacterium | reverse complement strand
CATGTATAATTGTAATTGTCGTTCATTCAGTTCCTTTTCATTGCATAATGCCGAGTTGAGCTGCAAAATTGCTTGTATAATGGGTACGAAGTGGCTGGTTATGCAAGCAATTTTGTCAGCTCCAACGATTTGTCCGCGCCGCCTGCGGCGGCGTAGACAAATCAGGAGAGCACAGCTCACCTTATTAGACAAATTACCTATCTCAGTTTCTCAACAATACTGTGGTATCTGTATACAACCATCTTGGACGCTTGTGTGATCTCCTGTATGCGAGTAATAGCCCAAGACAATCCTATTGCATCAGAATCTATGTCAAACGCGCAGAAGGTGTTTGGTGTTAGCGGTTTTCCACGACGTGTCTCGCCACCCTCTTCACCAACACGTACTACCAGATACTTGCCAAGAACGTGGATCATGTTAGGCCGTTTCTTAAAGGGAATTGATGGATTCTTATCGTAGAAGGAATTCAGAGCAGTCATGAGCGTCTCTCGCTTGATTCCGTCCGAAGCATATATAATCTTATAAGGCCAGTCATCAAAGCCTTTGATCTTGAAACCGATAGAGTAGCGGTCTTGAGTGAGGGGTTGCTGGTCCGGAATGCTCGCTATGTTCGCAAGAGAATTTTCCAGTTCTCTCTTGTCAAGGGTTGACTTTACTGAGACAATGCCTATCGTACCATCAATACAAGCGAAAGACTTCCCACTGCCTCCGTCACCGAGAAAATTGTACTGAATAGCTGAATCATTTATAATGAGTATGTCAATTTGTCTTGATTCTTGTCCACTCAAATCGAATAGGAACCCCCCGAACAGGACGTTGCAGCTGGAGGGGATATGTTGCTTCAGTATTTCAGCGTAGACCTTCTCTCTTGAGCTGCCGATGTCAGTTGTATTAGGAAACACCGAAGCGACATCCTTTTGCCCCTTTAGAATCTTACCTATATCGTCATAGTACTTGTTTAGTCGCTTGAAAAAAGGTTGTGTCAATCTTGCCTCCTATAGCTGTCTAATGCCGAGTTGAGCTGCAAAATTGCTTGTATAACGGGTACGAAGTG
>JAGLZA010000490.1 GCA_023131835.1 Caldifarciminota bacterium | reverse complement strand
AAACTAACTTGTTGAGACACTAGGACACAGTATGCCAAACTAAGCTACCGAGGCAATTTGTAAAAAGTTCTTACTCAAAGTGCATTTTTGTGTCGAGGATTCATAGAACATTTTACATTTAAACATTTATCGCACACATTCTTTTTATGTAACACCTGCCATCCAACAGCGACAATTAAGTAAATAATAAGCCATGACCACAACTTGTATATCAAGAGAAAAGGCAGGGGGAAAAGGGTAAGTAGAAACCAACCAACAACAACAACTCCTGTCTCAAAAAACGTATAGTTACCGCCCCTTTTTTTATACAATAAGTATGAACATTTCCCCCCAAACATATAACATTTTTTACCATAATAGCAACATTTTGTACAGACTAAATAACGATTCGTAATATATGTAATGAACCATAATGCTATATAAAATAAACTAAGAATTCTATTTATTTGCAATAACAAAAAAGTACCTATTAAGATCCATAAAATTAACAATCCAAAATAAAAAATAATATCTTTGTTTGTGAACTCATAAGTTTCTTCCATGATTTTTTATTTTGAATAATGATTATATAAAACTATCGCTTTTTTAAAAACAGAAAAGCTTTTAAACGCATAAATAGGGGATGTCTACAATGCCGATGGTAAATAAAGTAAATAAAAAATTGTTAACAATAATCCATTTTAAAATCCGGCAAATGATATTGAGCAAGCAAAAAATTGTTGAGGGAGGGGTTTAATTGAGAGGGTTTGGTATAGGTGTGGAGATGACGTTTTTAATTACGCAAAGAGTTTATTAACTTATATATTTTATATAATGGTTAGCATGAAAATAATATTGTTTACTGGAAAGGGCGGGGTTGGAAAAACTACAACTTCTGCTGCAACAGCTGTTAAATGTGCAGAATTGGGATATCGAACAATTGTCATGAGCACCGATCCCGCGCACTCACTAGGGGATTGCCTGCAATGTGACTTGCAAACGACACCAACAGAAATCTTTGATGGATTGTTTGGTCTAGAAGTGGATACTCAAAAAATGATGGAAAACAATTTTGGGGTTATACAGCAATATTTTACTGATTT
>JAGLZA010000049.1 GCA_023131835.1 Caldifarciminota bacterium | reverse complement strand
CTTGATTGGTGTGTTCAATATGATCCTCCATGGCAATCGGAGAGTGGAGATAGTTGGGAGATTGAGCGTGACGGTATCAGGGTCAAGGCCAATATTTCATGGAAGGTGATAGATCGCGTTGAGCAAACTTTTGAGGAAGACCTTCTCCTCGAGGTTAATGATCATGAAAAAAAACTCAGCATTATCGGAAAGGACATTAAGAGAGCCATATTCCCCCAGGAAATTTTGTGCTTAATAACAGGGTTTAAACATTTTGAGTTTGTTGGTTGGTGGAATAACTGGGACCTTAATCAGCCATTGGAACAAACAGTTAAGATCGACCGCCCAATTACACTTGTTAGAAGGATATAAATTGCTTGTAGGAGAAGTTGTTGCAAAGAAAATTGTCTAAAAATGATTGTCTACCCCCAAAAATCTCTTGCCCAAACATTGTTAATACAGTAATTGCAAAAATTGACAATGAATTCTTCTGTAGGGGCGTATGGCAATACGCCCCTACAAATTTCTTTTTCTTTCTTTCTCTGAAAGCACAAAAAATAAAGGGGATTGGTGGGGCTTTGCGAACTTTGCTCCCTTTGCGTGCTTTGCGAGAAAAACGGGAGGTAGTGGTTAAAAATGAGGATTGAAATTGTAAATCTTACCCGGGAGAATTTAATGGATGCTCCGGAGTGGAAGACTCATCCCTTCAGCTGTAAGTATTGCATCTATTGGGAATTCCCGGAGGAATGCATAGATTCGGAGATGGAGAGAAAGGAAAATCTGATACAAAAGAAATTGAAATGGTTGCGAAACACAAATAAAATATTTGGTAACTGTGGGAAGATAGTATATGCAAATGGATTACCTGTAGGTTATGCACAGTATGCACCACCAGGGCTCTTTCCGCGTTCGAATGACTACCAATCAGGTCCATTGAGTGATGATGCTGTATTGATTTCATGCTTATTTATTCCCGAGAAGGAATTTAGGAGTGTAGGACTGGGTAGCCAGCTTCTAAAGAGCATAATCGATGATTTAAGAGAGAGAGGAATAAGAGCAGTTGAAACCTTCGCGAGAAAAGGTAACCCTGAGAACCCATCCGGACCTGTGACATTTTACTTGAAAAAAGGGTTTAAGGTGTTTAAAGATGACAAAGAATTTCCTCTTATGCGGTTGGATTTATGAGTGAGGTAGGTTTTTTCAAAATGCGGATTCTAAACAGATCTATAAAAAAAAGAAAGGAGGCTTAAATGTTAAAAAAAATCACCCTGATATTTCTTGCATCATTGTCCTGTAGTTTTGTTTTCGACCCTCTCTATGCCGGGGATTCATTGCGCATACCTGATATTGAGACATATATGCAGATAGGTTCTGCCAGTGAACCTTACATATCTCCTGATGGTAAAACGGTTTATTTTACTACATGGCTTACAGGTGTTACCCAGTTATACCGGGTAGATAGAGAAGGTGGATGGCCCTATCAATTGACTTTTTTCAAGGATGGTATTGATTTCTATTTGCTTTCACCTGATTGTAATCGAGCTATAATTGGTGCAAGCGTTGGTGGTAGTGAACAAGCGCAGTTCTATCTGGTAGAAACCACAACTGGAAGTATGACTCAACTCACAGATGTGAAAGAAGCAAATTTCGGTTCTCCTGAATGGTCACCGGATGGTTCTATGATTGCCTTTCGAAGCAATGAAGTTAATGGGCGTGATTTCTACATCTATGTTATGGATGTAGAAACCAGGGAAAAGAAACCAGTTGTAGAAAAAGAGGGATACCATTTTGTTGGTGATTGGTCTGTTGACGGCAGATATATTCTTATATATCACCTTGTATCCAACACTAATTACAACCTCTATCTGCTGGATATAAAGGATCAAAAGTTAACCTTACTTACATCACATAAAGGTGATGTTATCTATAATTATGCATACTTCACTCCGGATGCCAAGTCCATATATATGATAACTAACTATAAGCATGAAAGGATGAGGTTGGCACGCCTGGATATAGCCAACAAAAAGATTGATTTTATTATTGAGAAAGAGGCCAATTGGGATATCGAGGAACTCAATCTCTCTCAAGATGGCAGGTTTCTTGCATGGATAGTAAACGAAGAAGGTTATGCCCGTATGAAACTATATGACCTTGATGCCAAAAAATACATAACTCCACCTACTCTGGGTGGAATCGTCAGAAGTTCTACCTTCTCTGATAATGGGATTGTTTGCTTTTCCTTTTCAAGTCCCAGTAAGACGGCTGATATCTGGGTATGGGATTGGCATAACAAAAAGCTGAATAAGATAACCCATAGCACTTATGCAGGTATAGACCCAGCGACCTTTGTTGAGCCAGAGTTGATAAGGTATAAATCCTTTGATGGGCTTGATATACCGGCTTTCCTGTATCTACCATCTGATTATAAAGGAGGTAAGATTCCATTTATAATAAATGTCCACGGTGGTCCGGAAGCCCAGTTTCGCCCGGGTTTTATCAGACACTTTCAATATCTGATTAAAAATGGATATGGAATTTTAGCTCCAAACATCAGGGGAAGCAGAGGCTATGGTAAGCACTACATGAATCTGGATAATTACAAGAAACGTCTGGATTCTGTGAAGGATATTGAATATGCTGCACGGTGGCTCATTAAGTCGGGCTACACTGATTCTACAATGCTTGCTATTAAAGGGGGGAGTTATGGTGGGTATATGACATTGGCTGCGCTCACTACATACCCTACCTTATTTGCTGCCGGTATAGACGAGGTAGGTATAGCTAATTTTGTGACCTTTTTAGAGAATACCAAACCCTATAGAAGAGCACTCAGGGAGTCTGAATACGGACCTCTAAAAGACAAGAAATTCTTGACAGAGATATCACCACTCACCCATGCAGATAATATTGAAGCACCCCTGCTGATAATACATGGTGAAAATGATTCCAGGGTTCCGGTTTCTGAAGCCAGACAGATTGCAGAGGTTATAAAGAATAAGGGAGGTATCGTAGATACCCTCATATTTCCGGATGAAGGTCATGGTGTGGGTAAGCTATCCAACAGATTGAAAGTGTACAGAAGAATGGTCGACTTCTTTGATAAATATATTAAGAAATAGGAGATTGAAGCATCTTATTCACCACAGAGACAGTCGCTTTGCTCCATTGAAAAATGAAGAGTGAAAAATGCAAAATCCCTCTCCACTCAACCATTTTTTGACACAGATTCTCACTGGTTTAATTGATTTAAAGAACCCATCTCCACACCCAAGAATTTGACCACAGGTTAACGCAGAACTCCACCAATCTCCCTTATTTTTTGTGCTTCAGAGAACACGGAGAAGAATAATGTTTTTATTATCAACTCACCACCCGTACAGGTAAGAGTAGGGGCGTTCAATTGAACGCCCCTACCAAGTCATACAATTATCGCATCGATTTAGATTGTGGTACAACAGGCACGGTTAAAACCGTGGCTAAAAAACTGTGTTTATTGAGTTCATAGAGTTCGTAGGGTTCGTGGAGTTGGAAGCCCACCACAGAACCCCTCCGAGATTGCTTCACGGAGCGGAGCAGGAAGAAGAGTTCGCAATGACTATTTGCTGGGTTTATTGAGTTTGTCAGGTTCGCGCCTAATTAACTATTCAACTATTTAACTACTTTCCTTTGTGTCCTTTGCACTCATCTGCGGTAAAAAAAGGGTGGAGGGGTAGTATGATTTTCTTCTCTCGAATTACAAAACTTAGGGGATGGGGGTGTGATCTGTGTTAATCTGCGTTCATCTGCGGTTAAAAATGGTGGGTTGTGTGTGAGCTAAAACCCTTGACATCCTTTGAGGATTTTCGTATTAATATAGGAAAGACTGAAAAAGGAGGGGAGGACGAGTGCAAGAGAGAAAAGAAGATTTAATGATATTAAACCAAATAAAGGAGGGACAATATGAGGATATTAAGTGAAAAAGGTTTGGTAGTCATTTTATGCACAATGCTTCTTGTTAGTGCTTTTTCCCTGTCTGCTGCTGGAGGGGGTGATATGAAAGGCTTCCCAGGAATACCTGAATATCCTGGTATAGATTACCTTTGGGTAACTGCCGAAGGTGAAGAATACAGGGAATCCTGGGAAAAGACGCTAAAAGAGGAAGGATACATCTGGTATTCATTTGGAAAGAAACTTGAAGAAGAGTATGAGAAGGACGCTTGCGGTGTGGATAAAAAGATTATCGATTTTTATAAGGGGCAACTCAAAAAGCGGGGCTGGAAGTATATCGGAGAAGGTATTCGTAAACATCACTGGACCAAAGGTAAAGAGGGTGTCAGTATAAGTTTTCCCGCTGACTGCACTATAGAATATAAGCATATGAGTAGCGAGGAAGCGAAAGCAAACACCGCCAATCTAAAAGAAGAAGAGTTCATCAAGGCTTTTGTGAAATGCATAATCTCGGCACAGAAGGTCTATGAAAAACAGGGGTTTAAAACGATGGGTGACCTTGAAGGTAAGGTCTCTGAGATTATATCTAAGGAAGGATTTGATAAGGCAGAAAAATTTGCAGAAGAACTCAGAAATGAAGCAAAGAAGACAATTAAAACGATACTGAAACCCTTTGGTATTTCATTGAAAAGGTTTGTGGAAGTGAAATCGGGTTATGGGAATGTAATTCAGAAGTACTTTAGTGAACATGAAAACGAGGTGATGGAAAATATGTTAGGGTTTTTAGCAATAAATGAGTTGGATTAAATAACCTTAAGCAATATGGGATTTTTGTGAATGAGTGGAAACAAAATGAACTACAAGAGTTAATTAAACAATCAAAAAAGGGAGGTAAGAATGGTAGAAAAAACCAGATGTGAAAGAAACAGGGAAAGGTTTTGTCGTCTTGCTATGATAACCCTGGCGATGTTGATGGGTCTTATTGGTAGTGCTAATGACTTGCTTGCCCAGGAGTTGAGTGAAGAGGTGAAAATGGCGGCTATGATGCAGTACACCCTGGAATACCGCTTTGGCAAAGACCTCAAGGTCGGAGACTTTGTCAAGTATCAGTTGGGGGAAGAAGAGGGTGAGTTGAAGGTTACCAAACAGGAAAAAGGCGGTGTGTGGATTGTTGAGGACTGTGCAGGTATGAAGATTCATCTTCTTGTTGATCTAAAGAGAATGAAACTACTAAAAGGCTTTGGATTTGATGAAAAAGGTGAGAAACGTGAAGCGACTCCACTGAGTGATAAAAAACTTGCTGAAGTAATAGCAATGTTTAAAAATCAAATGGAACAAGAAGGGGCTTATTCTCAGTATGTTTCCTGGAAGAAGTGTGAAGAAACAGAAAAAGTAGATGTTCCTGCGGGTTCCTTTACCTGTAGTTACTTAGAACCAGAATACTCTGAGCAGCACAAGAAGCAAATAGAAGATTATATCAAACTATTGCAGGAACACGGTAAGTCTGATGCGGAAATAGATGCGGAGATATCCAAAAATGAACCACGGCTTTACTTTAGTAAGGATGTGCCCAAGTTACTATCTATGCAAATTGCTATAGGTTGGATGCCGTGGATCGATGTCTTTAAAGAAGTGAAGGGTGGCCTGGTTAAAGTTCCACATATGCAATTAGAGCTCAAGGCCTATAGCGGGCAGAAAAAGTAGAGCAAAAATACACTGAAGTTTAGTTTGGCATCACGTTTTTACAGCGAACAATTGTAGGGGCTTATCTTTGCGCAAAAGAATGCAGAGCAAGCTCTGCCACTACAGATAATGTAGGGGCGTGATTTATCACGCCCGAATGGGATGTGGATTCGATAAATCGAACCCCTACAAATAATATGGGCGTATGCAATACGCCCCTACGAAGAAGGCAACCGCAAGGGTTGCCACTACATGGAAAAGGCATGTCTTGCCCCGTGAAATGTTTACTATTTAATGGGGCGATTCACCGAGTCGCCCCTACAAAACAGAATTCTCTTTGCGGGCTTTATATTCCTTTGCGCTCTTTGCGAGAAATTCTCAATCAGTTAAATCAGTGAAAATCCGTGTCAAAAAACTAGGGTTCGTGGAGTTCGTAGGGTTCGTGGGGTTCGTAGGGTTCGTGGAGTTGGAAGCCCACCACAGAACCCCTCCGAGATTGCTTCACGGAGCGGAGCAGGAAGAAGAGTTCGCAATGACATTGTTCGCAATGACTATTTGCTGGGTTCATTGAGTTTGTCAGGTTCATTCCTATTTAACTATTTAACTACTTTTCCTCTGTGTCCTTTGCGCTCATCTGCGGCATAATCAGCCAACAGCTTACAGCGAACAGCTATTAACTAAGATGTATTTTTCGTGTACTTTGTCTTCTTTGTGTTTCCTTTCTTATGGGTTGATGGAGGGAAGAATAAAAACAAAAATCTTCTTTGTGAACTTCGTACCTTTGTGGTGAAATAAGTGGGGGGTAATGATGGGTTCTTTCGTTTATCTGCGTTCATCTGCGGTTAAAAAAGGGGAGGGTAGTGTGCTTAAAAAACGAAAATGACCCCTTGACAAGTTGATTTTCTTCCTTATATACTGAAGCAACTGTTAAAGATAAATTTGTTATGAATATTTTTTTCTTGCCTGAGAGCAAATTAAGAAACCTTATTGAAACCCTTATGGGTAGGGGTAGACTATTCTGGACAAGGCAAAAGGAAAAATCAATAACGATTGAGGAAGTTGATGAGGAATATATCGGGGATTACAAAATCCCTGATCTGAGGTCTTATGATACTTTTAAGAATTTCATTCTTCCTCTACGGTCTAAGGTTGCTGAATATCCGGATGAAAAGTGGGAAGATATAGAAGAGACTCCTGAGAAAACAGTCCTCTTCGGACTCAAGGCCTGTGATGTGATAGGCATTGGCTTACTTGATAAGGTATTTCTTGATGACCCTGATTATATAGATCCATTCTATAAGAAAAGAAGAGAATCCCTTATACTTATTAGTTCTGATTGTTCTTCTGTAAAAGAGAGTTGTTTCTGTGATCTGCTCGGGAATACACCATATGTTAGTTCAGGTTTTGATATCAATATATCTCCGGTCTCCGAGGGATATCTTCTGGAGGCTGGAACCGATATTGGTAATGAGATATTGAAGGAACTCTCCCTATCAAAAGCTGATAAGAAGTTGATTAAAGAAAGGGATAATAGCAGAGAAAAGGTAGCAAAGAATCTAAAGAAACAAAATACCAAATATGAAAAACCTTTTGCTAAAGATCTTTCGGATATAGTTAAAGAAGGTTATGAATCTTCCGAAGGCTGGGCTCTTGGAAGTACCTGTGTCTCCTGTGGTGCATGCACCAATATTTGCCCTGTTTGTTATTGTTTTACTCTCTTTGATAGGGTTGATACAGAGGGGAAGAAATCAAAACGATTTATGGTCTGGGATTCCTGTCAGTATAAAGGGTTTTCACAGATGTCCGGGGGTATGAATCCTCGTTTCCCAATGATGGAGCGCTTCAAGAACAGGTATTACCATAAATTCTTTAGATTTCACGATCGCTATAGTGAGTATAAATGCACAGGGTGCGGGAGATGTATAGATAACTGCCTCGGCGGTATAGATATGAGGGAAGTCCTTGCTAATATAAAGATACTGGAGACTATAAGTGGATAATATATATTACCCGAGAGATGCAGTTCTTACAGATATAAAGGAAGAAACCCCGACGATAAAGACATTCTGTTTTAAACTGGATGAACCTCTATTCTTTAAGGCAGGACAATTTATGCAACTCACCATTCCAGGATTAGGAGAAGCACCGTTTACTCCTTCTTCACATCCTGGGAAGTTGACCGAAATGGAAATAACCATTCTTCGGACAGGAAGGGTTACAGATGCCCTTCATTATGAAGTAAAGGTTGGGGACCATCTCGGACTCAGAGGGCCTTTTGGCAAGGGTTATCCCCTGGATAAATTCAAGGGTAAGGATGTATTGATTGTAGGTGGTGGTGTGGGACTGGCACCGCTGCGCTCTTTAATCTATGCGATATTTGACAGAATTGATGATTTTAAGAAGATTTCAATCTGTTATGGAGCAAAGACACCTGAAGATCAATGTTTCACGGATGAATTTAAAGAATGGGAAAAGAAACCGCATACGAGTCTCCATCTGACTCTCGATAGACCTCATCCTGATTGGGAAGGAACTGTAGGGCTTGTGCCCTGTTTATTAGAGAAGGATATCATAGGGGTTGATATTAAGAACTCCTATGTTGTATCCTGTGGTCCCCAGATTATGTTGAAATTCGTGACTTACAAATTACTGGAGGTTGGCTTTAAGCCTGAGCAGATATATCTCTCTATGAACAGGAGAATGAGTTGTGGTCTTGGAAAATGTGCAAGGTGCAATATCGGCCCATATTATCTATGCAAGGATGGACCTGATATGTGCTACGCAGATATAATGGATTATCCAAATGTCTTCGAATGAAATATACAGGGTAAAATGCCCTTTCTGCTCTGTTCAGGATAATATACTTTTAGAAAGAGGAGATCCTGAGAATGCTGTCTTTGGGAAGGAAAACCTCTTTGAGTTATATTATGACAAAGAGAGTGATAGGGGACTCTGTCCCAGAGGTAATTTTGCGCTGGAACTTCTCAATTCTCCTTATCGCCTCAGAAGGGTTATGGGTGATGGCAAGCCTGTGGAATTTAATGATGCTATAGAGAAATGTTCATCAAAACTGAAAGAGATCTCAAGTGAAAGGAATAGTATAGGTATACTCATTGGAGGAAACCATACCCTTGAAGAGGCCTATATGGCAAAGGAACTGGCAAAGTATTTGAATACGGAACTCATCGGGTTGTTCCCATTTGAGGATGAAGCACTCCTTTCTGTTAAAAACGATTTCTCTTTCACTGAAATTCCATTGGCAGATCTTATATTCGTTGTAGGTGATATCTTCTCGCACTCTCCGACTATGGCAAAACTAATACTCGATGCTCGAAATAGAGAGAGGGGGAATCGTCTTGTCTATCTTGATATAATAGGTGGAAGAGTTAAAGACTTCTCTTTGAATTATTATCCGAGACCCGGATATATGGCATATTTTCTTTCTCTTCTCTCTGATTACATAGATAGAAAGAAGGTTGATTTAGAGAAGACAGGAATTGGTCTCTCTACCCATTCTCTTGAGGAGATAGCCTCATTCTTGAAGGATAGTAAGAATGGATGGATTCTATTTTCAAATGCCTATGGTCATTTCAGGAATCCACTCTCTATCGTTCGGGAACTCGAGAATATTTCACATCAAACCGATAATCATTTTGCCGTTATCCCTGTGGCTCAGAATTCCCTTGGAGTAGGCAGGGTAATAGGCAAATTCAATAATAAAAGAATTGTAAATAGATTAAAAGATAAGGAAATAAAAGCCCTGCTTACCTTTGGAGGGTCACCTTACGAACTTATACCAGAATTCAATAATTATGTAGATAACCTGGAATTTATCCTATCTACATCATTTTTTAAAGAGGACGACGCCAATGGTTATATCTTTCCTGCCAGTTTATCTATTGAAAAAGAGGGTTCGATTATCTCGCTTGAGGAAGAAATCGTATCTCTGGGGAATCCTGTTCCGCCTATTGGAGGAGCACAGAGTGATGGGGTATTGATTACGCACCTCATCAAAGGGATTACAGGGGAAGATATCAAAGTCAAGGTTGTTGATATCAAACCAGTAGAATCAAAATCTGATGAGAGCCCAAAGGGACCATCAGGACAGGAAGATAAGGAATTTCCGTTTATCCTTGTTGGTGCTGAATTGCCATACCACCACGGGAACGGAGAGATTACGAGACGAATGAATTGGAATATTGAAAAGGGGGAGGCACGTCTTTTGCTCAATCGACAACAGTTCCTCCAACTGGGACTAAAGAAGAAGGTGAAGGTCGTAACTCCTTATTCATCTTCAGAGTTTGAGATAAGAGATTTATCAACCACCCCCTTTGATATACCTGATAATGTTCTTGTTGTGCCAATGCATTACCCTGAGAGTAGAAAATTATTCCCTTTAGAGCCAGATGAAGATGGAATTCTCTCTCCGGGAGTGGTGAAAGCGAGGTTGGAACAATGACGAAGGTAAAAGTTACAGAGAAAAGGGTGGTTCTGGATATAGATAGATGTATAGGTTGTTATGCCTGTGCGGTAGCGTGCTACGAGAGCCACAGAGAGAAGCAAAATCTCTCCAGGGCGCAATTCGATATAACTGTTGACCTACCTCAACACTGTAAACACTGCACCGAGCCATCCTGTGTAGAAGCCTGTCCCGTGGAAGCACTTGAAAAGAGAGAGGATGGACTTGTTTACCATAATAACTTTAGATGTATTGGTTGTCTGTCCTGCACCTATGCCTGTCCTTTTGGAGTCTTGAAGGCTCTGAGGGTAAGACATATCGTATCCAAATGTGACCTATGCTGTGATAGATTAGAAGAAGGGAGAGACCCAAGGTGTGTAGAGACTTGCACTGCTGGGGCTCTTTCTTATATTCCTATAATTGACGAAGAGGAGAGAGAGAAGGGTCGGGTGGATGCAAGGATAAAAGCAAAACCCTGGAGACGGTAGATGAAGTTATTGGTATATTATCTAATTTTTCCTGGATTTGTATTTGCCTCTATCATAGGACTTCTCAGTACATGGTTTGACAGAAAGGTCTCAGCCAGGATACAGTGGAGGCAGGGTCCTCCCTGGTATCAGGGGTTTGCGGATATTGGAAAGCTCCTCTATAAGGAGGTAATAGTTCCAAAAGAGGCTAACCGATCGGGTTTTGTTCTTGCTCCTCTCTTTGGTCTTGCAGCAGTAACCCTTGCTGTTACTATATTGGGGGTAAATACAAGGGCATCTTTTGTAGGGGATATGATCGTGGTCTGGTATCTGTTCGCAATACCGGCTATAGCGTTGATATATGTCGGTTCGGCTTCAGGAAATCCGTTGAGTTCGGTCGGTGTATCCAGAGAGATAAAACTCTTTCTATCTTATGATTTACCTATGGTGATACTCATTGTGATGGTTTTTATGAAGGTTGGAGGTTTTTCAATCCAGGCAATTACGGAGTGGCAGCAGATAAATGGTCCAATAATAAAACACTGGTATGGTGTAATCGGATTTATCATTGCCATTTTTTGTATCCAGGCAAAACTTGGAAGGGTTCCCTTTGACCTGCCTGAAGCGGAAACAGAGTTGGGTTCTGGAATCCTTATGGAATTATCCGGAGCTGTTCTGGCTGTCTATGAACTTACTAAGGCTATAGCCCTGTTTGGTTTACCCTTCTTTCTTATAATATTATTCTGGGGTGGAATATCCAGTGGAATAGGAATAATCTGGGCGATATTAAAGTATTTATTGATACTCGTACTTCTGATTCTTATTAAGAATACCAATCCAAGAGTAAGGATAGACCAGGCAATGAAGTATTTCTGGGGATGGATGACCGGTGGGGCAATTATAGCAGGGATACTTGCATATATGGGGGTATAGATGGATATATTAAAGAAATCTTTTAAGAAATCTATATGGGTATTTCATCTTTCAAGTGCTGCATGTAATAACTGTGATATTGAAGTACTTGAATTACTTACTCCCCGTTATGATATAGAGCGATTCGGAATGAAATTGGTTGCGAGTCCGCGTCACGCTGATGCACTGCTCGTATGTGGAGCAATTAATGCACATGCAAAACCAAGATTGCTTGAAGTGTATAGACAAACAGCTAAACCCTGTTTGGTTGTCGCTTTTGGCTCCTGTGG
>JAGLZA010000489.1 GCA_023131835.1 Caldifarciminota bacterium | reverse complement strand
ACGTATGGCACGTTACTATTGATATTAATTCCATCTACCCACTTCCATAAATGACCGAAGAAGTTCTCGATGCCGCGATAAGACATGTAAGAACCTACAACGCCATTACCACCCGATGTGTTTGCAGTGGCGTTACCATCAGAATTAGAATTACCTGCCTTTTCTATAGAGTTATAGTTGTTCCAACCAGGCCATACAGAAATCCAATCCGTCAGACCGTTACCTATCATTGATTGCGAGTTCCAATCGGCATATTCAACGAGATATAAAAGTTGAATACCACTGACAAGGTCAAAGTCTTGTTGGCGCCATCCTGTGCCACGATTATCTGCCGCTACTCTGAACTCCGCTCGTGACCCATAAGACATAGGTGCTTTACCTGAGACGCTACCTAAAACATCTCCTGTGCTTGCAGTCCAGTCTCTTTGCACTTGTAATATGCATTCATCGTTAGCGGTGGTTCCTGCTAGTGAACCCGGATCAAGTGTTATCACCGTATCTGTGACACTTTTAATATCATAAGTACCGTCATTTACTGCACTACCTGACACTACGATTTTATCAACGCCCGCTTCTAACTCTGAGAAAGCGTGTGTGTTGCTATCACTTGTAATGGTATCATCTGCTACGCCATTATCAGCAAATGAAATTGTATATGTTGCACTAGAAGGCAAATACAGCCCATTAACAAATTTAGATTCAGATGTATCATATAGTCCCGCTTCATATGCACCTATATAACGATTTGGAACCCACGCGCTATTCTTGTAGAATGCGTCTAACCGTTCTGCACCGTTGAACTGTTCTTTGGATATAATGTGCGTGTGCTGATTATTTGCATAGCTGTATTTGAGCCACCCCAAAGGTATCTCCACCATGACTTGCCCGTCACTACCGTCGAGATTAGCGGGATCGCCATTTTCCTTTAGCGTAGTATCCGATGGATCGAGATAATACTGAACTACACCTGCATCGTTGATGACACAACGTTTCATCAATGACTGTATAATTGCGAGATTAGCAGGTAGCGCAGACGATACGTTTGCACTTGCGCCCTGCCCGACACGAACGCAAGCGGGGGTTGTTGTGCTTTCGTCCCATATTACTCCATATGCTCGGCTATGCTTTCTTCGATGGCGCAGCATATCTATACTCCTCTCATTTTGCTTTTTCGTATTTTACATCAATACCACGTAAATCATCATTGTTTTTCGCAGCGCTTAACGCCGTCATAAACTCCGCGTTTTTCGCCTCTAATGTAGCGCTTAATATTGAATTGTTATGCGAAGCCAATGCAGTGCGGATATAATCAAGTGTTTTGCTTTTTATTTCCTCTTCCTTCATCATTTTCGCTTCGTCGAAAAGGCGTTCAGTGACCGTCCATTTTCTCGTTACATTGTTCACCTTTATTTCATAACTATCAGATAGCGATTGGGTAATGCCGTCAAATGCGGGCACTGCCATCTCACTGACGGGCAGATAACTATGTGCAAGCAGCTTTTCGGTGAGTAGCGTATCTACATCAGGAACGTTTCTTAGCTTTACGATTTTGTCATTCATAATTAATGCGTATTTTTTCACCATTTGTTTCACCACGGAGCAGCATACACCGGTTTCTTAAACTGTATTAAAACACCC
>JAGLZA010000488.1 GCA_023131835.1 Caldifarciminota bacterium | reverse complement strand
GTCTGTTGCAACAGTAGGGTCACTTGTCAACTTCAATCCAGCCCATATCAAAACTCCAGTCGTTACGTCTGATGTTTTGATAACAGCTTCCCATATAACCTGATTCTCTGTTCCCCATAGAACATTAGTCCAGGCAGTCTGCAATGTGTCCAAATGCGGAAGAACGATAACCTGGTCATTGTCAGCACCATGAGTTTTAAGCTCAAGTCCGCCAACAGTTGTTCCCCAAGTTACATCTGCTTCTGCTGCATTTGTTCCGAGAATCTCAAAGTCAACATTGAAAGTTATTCCAACACTGGCATTTGCTCCTGGTCGCTGATTGTAGTTCTCTTCAAGAACATACCTATCAGACCCCTCAATAGAAGGTTTATCCATTACAACAACCTGGTCGTTGTTGTAAGGACCATTCTTATAAGGAGGACTTGCAGTTCCAGATGGTGCATATAATCCTTGATTTCCCATCTTAACCTCACATATCAACGATTGCAATGCCTTTGATTGCGTTGCTGTTGTTGGTAAATGTTATGTCTCCTGCTGCTGTGTATGCTGTTGAGGCTTCCACTGCAAGTGTTGAAGCATCACATGCACTTATCATGTGAACTGCTGTATATGCACTGAAATCTGCCTTTGCACTTCCATCCAGTGTTACACTGAAATAGATAAGATTCTTTCCCATGTGTGGGACTGTATTTGTTACAGTTAATGTTGCTCCTGTCATATATCATCACCTCATTCGATATTGTCAATAAAGCTGTTGAATGGAGTTGCTCTCATTATCAAGCATTCGTATATCTTCAACATGAATTTATTGCTGTCGTTGGTTTTCGCCAAATCTTCATAAGTCATGTCTTGAAGGACACGCATTTCTATGAAGTCAGTGTCAAGGAAGAATATCTGTTTTGCTCCTGACGTATTGCTTAAATACATGCTTGGCAAAATAGGTATTGGTCCAACAATCGTGTCAATGATAAGTCTGGAAGGTATTCCAAACACAATCTCTCCGCCTAATTCGGAAGGAGACATCCTGAAATGGTCCATCATTATCTTCCTCAAATCAGTAACTACCGAACTTGAAGCTATTCCAAGTTTAGGTCTGCCACCGTCGTCGAAAGCATACTGGATTACAGTCTCAACATCATCCCAAGTAATTGGAGCAGTGTTCTTATCAAGCTGATTGGTTGTTGCTTGAAGCTTAACAATTCCAGAGAATTGTGTTGCATCTGAACTTGCATCCCCATTGATTATCAAGTTCTCTTCAAGCTCCTTCATAGCTCTTGCCTTCATAAGAACTTCAATCTGCTTTGCGTTAGGAGCAGCACTTGGTCCAAATGTTGAACCTGCTGCGTTTCCTGCACCGCTTGGCTGGAATCCTTCTAAGATGTATGAGGGCATAGCAGCTTGGCTCGGTCCTGTGACTCTGCCAACAGAGTAGAGGAATTTTATTGCTGTGCTTGCTCTGTCGTATGTATCATTGGATTCTGCCAATGCTCCATCTTCGGCAGCAGTTGTTGCTCCGCCTTTTGCTGTGATTATGTTGTAATCAGCAGTCATTCCCATGTTGGTGACTCTTGGAATCAGTTCAACAAGAGGAGTGTATTTCCTGCTTTGGTCAACGATTCTCTGGTCAACATATACTGGGATAAGTGCATATCCTGCTGTGCCTGCACCGCCTGATGTGCTGGATATAGCCTTCAAACCCTTAACCATAGCACTTTCAAGCATAGGCCTTAAATCTGTGTTTCCACCGATACCATCAGTAATGACAGATTTGTCCTGTAATGGTCCGAAAGAATGTTGATATACTCCTACTTGATTATATCCATGATTTCCAAGATGCTTCATTTCGGTGTCCATACCTTTTGTTCCCATCTCAAATTCATGCCCATTTATTCTACATGTTCTTTTCATTGTTACACCTCTAAATCAAATCAAGAGCACCTACACTCTTAACTTCTGCATCATTGCCAGCTCCTTCTTCGCCTTTCTTTTCTGCACCAGCAGCTTTGTGACGTGCTTTCTCAAGAACTGCCTTCATATCCTTGATTTCCGCATCCTTCTTTTCAGCATCATCTTTCAATGCTTTAATTTCAGACTTCACTTCAATCATAGCAGTTTCGTCAGCAGACTTCTTTTCTGCTTTCTTCTTCTTATCAGCATCATCATCTTCGTTGTCGCCTTCGCCTTTCTCTTCTGCATCCTTGACTTTTGCTTTCAAGTCTGTAATCTCTGTGTCCTTAGATTTCATCTCTTCCGTGAGAGTATCAACCTGACCTTTTAACTCTTTGATTTCTTCTTCCACTTTGTTCTCACCTTCTTTGTTTTTTGAGTTCAGATACTCCAAACTCTTTGCCATTACAGCAGTCATTTTTGCACTTTGATTAACTGGATTACCAGTTAGTGCAACATTCATCAAATTAACTCTATCCAATAGCCTGACATCCTTTCCATCAACTGAACTTTTGGCAGTCTTTGTTGGAATATAAGCAATAGAAAATGCATCATAATATCCATTTTCAACATTACTCCAGATGTCCTTAAAAGTCATTGTGACATTCCCTTTCTCGTCGAACTTCTTCCAAGTAGGGTTAAGCTGCCATTTGACAACAACTCCTTTCTCGTCTCTGTATTTGTCAATAGCCTTTCCAAGAGCAAGTCTTGTCTTGTTTAATTCTGCTTCTGTCTGGCTTTTGCCTCTGAAACATTCATGCTCAAAATCAAGCTTAATGACTCTTTCATTAAATTGTTCAGTCATATCATCCATGCAACCTTTGGTTACAATGTCACCAACAAGGTCTAAATCACCAGTAGAAATATGTCCTTCAACAAAGAAATCCTTGCCAGATTTAGTTTCAGTAGTTGAATAATTCAACTTATCAGAATAGAAAACAAACAATTTATCGCTATTGTTATTACTCATAGTTTACTTTATAACCTTTGAACTATATAAATATGTTTATGGTAGAGCAAAAAATAGAACTATTCAGGGACAAATATCCAATCACTTCTGCAGGAAACATGTGCAGGGGGGACTTTGCCTTTCCAGCCAGTTTTGGCATCATGGAAATCTTCATCAATTCCAACTTCTTGACCATCAAGTCGTTTACAAACATCTGATGTTCGATTGTCGAAATGAGTGAGCCAACGTTTCTTTCCTTTAACACCTGCCTTTTGATACGCATGAAGCTTTCCAAAATTTGAACTTCTTGTTGTCTCTGTGCGTGCAATTTGTTCCGCCCTGTTTTCTCCAACATCAAAAACCTTTTTGACTCTTTCTTTTATCTGCGTAATTCCTTCGCCATCCATGAAGCCACGCTGCAACTCCTGTCTTAACTTGTTTGCAATATCGTCATTCATGCCTTTAATGTTTCCAAAAGTATAATCAGAAAGATAATCAATAGCATCCGAGTCAGGCACATAATTCCTATCCATTTGTTCCTCTGCTTCATCCCAACCCTCCAAGTAATTGTTCTTCATCATGGCATTTGTAATCTGCCTTAATCCTTCAAAAGAAAGAAGAGCCTTAATCTTTGCAATGACTGAATTAATGTCTTTTAGTCCTGCGATTGCATTCTCTTTCATCTCGCTTTCAAGAATCTCATTTATGCCATCTTCATTCTCTTTAAGAACGTATAAGATAGCTTTCTCAAGTCGTTTGTAATCAGTAGGTCTTTCGTTTTCTCCAAGGATTAAAGGATTATCAGAATTTAATGTTTTTTTTTTAATTGTGCTTTTCTTCTCTTCCTTTGGAGGCTTGCCATCATCTTCCCTTTTCTCTGGAAGTTTCCTGGCTTCATCTGTCTCCTGTGCTTCTTCTTCTTCACGTTCACCAAATGGTTTCTCTCCAAAGCCATTCATATTATATGTATTCTCGCTTTGTTTCCAGTTCTTAGGCGGTTCATCTCCCCAATCAAGAGGCTTATCCCCTTCTAAGTTCCTGCATTCGTTAATAGTCTTTAAACCATTTTCAGTTTGAAGTGTATAAAGTTCATATTTGCTTCTTTCCTCGTCAATGTCAAATATAAGGAACTTGAATTGTAAATGCTCATATCCAAACTCGCTGACAATCTCTTTATTATAATGGCTGGAAAGTTTCCTTAACATGGGATTGATTGCTTTTTTTCTGAATACTTTGCTCTGGACTATCTGGTTTGCTTGCCCTTGTGCATCTTCGGTGTATCCAAGCTCTGTTGCAGTCACACCAAAGCAGGCCCAAACCATCTTACTATACCACTTTTGTTTCTCAATAAGCTGCATCTCGGAAGCAGAGAACTCAATCCTGGTAAACTTAGGAATTTTATTCACAATAGGAACTTTGTGCATCATCTTCTTGTAGTTTCCAAACTCGTCTTTCTTTCTCTGGTTATTATACCATTGGTCTCTGAATGCTTCAATATCATCACTATCAGCATCATCAAGACCTATTATCCCCTTTGGCACGTTGTTATCATTGAAATATTCAAGGTCAGATTCAATCATCCAAATAAGCATCTGGAGAGAGTTTGCCAAAACCTGAATAGGAGAGTAACCATAGATTTCGTCTGTTCGCTTCATCTTCTCAAGCCAGATTATTTCACGCCTTCCAAAAGGAATCGGCATTGGACCTGCAA
>JAGLZA010000487.1 GCA_023131835.1 Caldifarciminota bacterium | reverse complement strand
GGAATACCTGAAAGAATATAAAGACATTCCAGTCTATACGGTAGGAGCAATATTCGACAGGCTACCTCATAATGAAGATATGCATTTGTTTCTTAAACCGATGAAGATTGACGGGTTAGAAATTATCCCGATCAAGACTACTCCAGCAGTTGGAACCCCTTCCATAGGATTAAGATTAGATAGAGGAAAAAAGAAGATATCAATCTTGCCCGAATTTCTATCTCTAGGAAAGGCACAGAAGGGCCTTATACAAGGAACTGTATGGATTTGTGGAGTAGGTGATTATGAAAAGGATGATGAGGAGAGAGGGAAACTCTCTTTCATCTCTCTCCTTCAGTTGGCAGAAGAATTGAAACCCAGAATGATATATCTAACTAATTTAAGAAAAGATATTCTAAAATATAAAGAGAAGGTCACTACTGGACTTAGAATATGGAATGGTAAGATTTTATATAATGGCGATGTCTTGGAAGAGAAGGATTTTGAGAAGAGAGAAAAATGGGGCTTGAATAAGCCAGCCTATCGAATATTTACCTTCGAGGATCTCAAGGGTACTCCCCATTTTAAAGAAGGGAAGGCCATTGTCGAAGCAAAATTTGACGGGATGAGATGTCGTGTAGAAAAGAAAGGAGACGATATAATTATAATGAGTGATCCCGAAGATATTAAAGGATCTCCTATCAAGACTAAAAGATTACCTTGGCAAGTAGAAGAACTTAAGAAGATGAAGGAGGATTTTGTAGGGGATTCTGAAATAGTGATGATTGACAAGGAAAAAAATGAATGCTTACACAGAACCACCACTAATGCATTATTAAATGGGAAATTTGACCCAACTGAAGCCAGCAAGAAGGCTCATATTTACATTTTTGATATCCTAGAATATGAGGGAAAAAATATTAGGAACTGGCCCCTCAAGGAGCGCAAAGAATTACTTAGTAAATACAAGGACTCTGAGCACGTTCATTTTGTCAGAGGTTCAACTAATTTACAGAAGGGATCCTTATCTTATGTCGTAAATTTAGAAGATCTTAAGCAGGTCGAGCAGGCTAAAGATAAAATAATGGGTTATGCTCAAAAAGGTGGGCCTTATCCCAAACATATTGCCGAGGGAGTAATGGTTAAATTACTCAATACTTCCTACGAAATGCCCCAAGACCACGGCGCTGTTAAATTCAAGGAAAAATATGAGGTAGATAATTTAATCTACGGCGTTCATGAAATTATTAGGGAAAGAAGAAAAACTGATAATTTTAATTACGACCTCTGTGCTGGTCCAATATCTGAAGAGTGGGCCGATGCGATATTAGCTAAGGATAAAAAAGCGGCAATTCAATATAAAGGAAAATGGTATTTAGCTTTGGGAAAGAGTGATAATACAAAAATCAAATGTAAGACTGGAGATATTCTCCGAACTGCAGCGGAGGATGTAAATAAATTCGAAACCGATGACCCTCGCTATCCATATTATAAAACATATGTTGCAGTCGTAATGCAAAAAGTACCGGAAAAAAATGTACCGGATAAAGTACTTGTGTTGGAAAGACTATCCGAGTTTACACCGCGGAGAGAAAGACTGGTAGAGAAGGCGGTTAAAAATGATATTAAAATAAGCATAGCTGAGGGCAAGATTCCTAAAGAAATTTATAAAG
>JAGLZA010000486.1 GCA_023131835.1 Caldifarciminota bacterium | reverse complement strand
ATAGATCGGAACCTGGAATTTTATTTATTGATAATGCGAGGCGCATGGATAATTTACATTATTTAGATGGGTGTACAATGCATTCAACTAATCCATGCGCTGAGATTTTTGGAAATACAGGTAAAGTGATTTACAATGATAAAGAGTATTTGTTGGGGGATGTCTGTAATTTAGGTTCTGTGAATATAACTAAATTCTATGATGTTAAAACAAAAGAGTTCAAAACAAATGAATTATTAGATGCTGTAGATATACTTATTAGAAGTTTAGACAACGTGATAGATGTCTCTAATTACCCATTACCAATACATGAGAATGCGGCCAAATTAAAAAGAAAAATAGGTGTTGGTATGCTCGGAGTGGGGTCATTAATGATGATGATGAATCTTCGATATGGTGGTAATGAGTGTGTTGTTTTTTTCGACGATCTATTAGATAAGGTTATGAACAAAATGTATCAAACATCTGCATTAATGGCTAAAGAGTTGGAACCGTTTGCATTGTATGATAAAAAGTTGTTAGATGGTGGCTACGTTAAAAACAATAATGTATTATCAACAAAAACTATTGATATGATTAAAAAACATGGGCTTCGACATTCGGCACTTTGTGCCATAGCCCCAAATGGGACTTTGGGGATAGTTGCTGGTAATGTTTCAGGAGGCCTGGAGCCTGTTTTTGCTAATGAGTTTAGCAGATGGAATAGAGTAGAAGGAAAAAATGTTGGTTTTAAATACCCAAATGTACATAAAGGTGAATGGTTTGAAACAGACTATTTTAAAGAGCAAAAAATAGCTGGAGAATCTATATTAATTTCAAAAGATAAAAAATATAGAATAGATAAAAATTCAGGTCTTTGTGAACAAATAGTTATAAGGGATTATGGATATAAAATAGCGAAAGAAAACGGGTTCAAAGAAACATTGGGAGCGATGGAATTATCAGTAGATGAACATTTGGCCGTATTGGGAGTATTTGCTTCCAGAATAGATCAATCTAGTAGTAAAACAATAAATTTACCATCTAATATATCTTTTGAGGATTTCAAAAAACTTTATGGTGAAATACATTCATTAGGTATAAAAGGGTGTACAACATATA
>JAGLZA010000485.1 GCA_023131835.1 Caldifarciminota bacterium | reverse complement strand
GTAAGTTAGACAGAGTAGCGATAGAACTTGAAAAGGACAAAGCATACAAAGACCTCAAAAATCAAACTCAGAGAGAACTCTATCTTCTTCAAAAGCATAACATACCGAGTTCGCAGGCGAAAAAAGTAATTGAGTTGCTGAACATGAGGAAGATTTTACAACAGGAGGAAAGAGCATGAGTAAAGTAGAGAATATTATGACAGATTACTCTTTGACGGATAGAGAAAAGCAACAAAAGGTATTGAAACTGAAAAAAGAAGCAGATGATGCAATAGAGGAATTAGATTACTATGGAATAAAAACGATAAAGATGCAAAAAGAACTTGAGGAGGGGATATAAATGCCAACAGTAGATGAGATTGCCGTATTGGAAATGAAAGAATTGCAGGAATGGTTCGATAAAAGAATAATAGAATTTGAAAAGAGACTGAGATATTTAGAAAATGAAGTGGAAGAGCTAAAGAAGACCGTAGAGGAGAAAAGAGCTGGAATGAGATTGATATGCGCAAAATGCAAAATAGAAATGAACTGTGCAAGAAACGATGTAGCAGTATGGCATCCAATAGAAGGCAAATACGCACATGAGATGATGAAAGATGCAATAGAGGGCGAGCAGATAGACTTTGTTATAATAGGTGATAGGTACGAATGCCCTAAATGTCATGCAAGCATCGTGACGGGATTCGGCGATATGCAAATAAGCGATTATAGAACTCAAGAGTGGTTACGACAGTTCAGAGACGGGATGGAAGAGAAGATAAGGATTTTAAGAGGGGGTAAAAAATGATAGACGAAAAGATAATCGAAGATGGATTCTGGATTTCCAACAAGAACTGCAAAGGTGGTTTCGGGGTGAAGATATTCCCAGTATATGACGAGGAGCAGAATGAGATAACTTCAATAGACATCAGAATCATCAATCACAACAAAGGTGACAGAGTCGAAGAGGAGATACCGATATCCAAAAACGAATTTGAGAGACTGATTAGATTCGTCGATTTGCTAAAAAAGGGGAATAAAAAATGAAAGGACTAAAGTATAGGCAAGCTATCTTCGTAAAAGGTAAGTTTTCATATTGGCACTGTTGGGGTTTTATAGAAGAACATGGAAACTTAACTTTTGTAGCACCCGAAATGAATCTTTCGGCAATTGAAGAAGCATATAAGAACAGTTATCAATACACTGGGCATAAAGACAGAAACGGAAAAGAGATATATGAAGGCGATTTTTTAGAAGGAAAAGAATCAGGTGAATTTGGCTCAACGCTCTCAACTTGGGTGGATGTTGTAGTATGGAACAAAGAAAAGGCAGGGTTTGAGTGCATGGATGTTGCTGAAGGCGAAACACTTAGTTTGGACGAGGTAGATTCTGATAAAGTCATAGGGGATATATACAATCATCCTGAGTGGTTAGAAAGAATAAAAGACAAGTTTGAGGAGGTGGAAAAATGACAGAAGCAGTCTTACAAGTAAAAATAAGCAAACTATCGGAGATTGGAGTAAAAAAGATAAGGCAAGACATAGTGGAACTACTTGGTGATTATACGAGAGAGAATGTGCTTAGGGGTATTGTCGAGGTTAAGGAGGTAAACGAGTGATGATAGAGGAGGAAGAACATGAGTGAAGAAAAAAAAGTGGTAACACACTGGGCAGAAGCAAGTTATTGGGCAATGATGACAACCGAAGCTATTGAACGTAAATCATTATTGGAAGCCCAAGAAGATGTTAAGAGATTAAAAGAACGATTGGAATGGGTTGCCATAGAAGAGGAGGTAAAAGA
>JAGLZA010000484.1 GCA_023131835.1 Caldifarciminota bacterium | reverse complement strand
TTTACATTTATCAACACTGTTGGGTAACTAAAGGAAAAGGAGGCTGAAATTATGGTTAAACATGAAGATCGAAGCTTAGGACGAAATACCGGACGGGAAGAAAGACAAATTTCAGCTGAAAATATAGACTTTACAGGCGAACGGGCAAGAATATCCAGAAGAGAATCCACTGAAGAGCCAGGCACCTCTATTAATTACAAGGTGGTAGGCTCTGATATTGCCTTTAGAGATGATGAAAACAAAAAAGAAAGGTCTCATTCAGAAAAGCTTCTTTCCCAAGCCATTAAGGGCGAATATAGCTATGGAAAATTAGGGCTTATTTTAGGTTTAGCTGCCATAATTGGTGGGGTAGTACTATGTCTCAACGGCGTTGTTGGTTCAACCTCTTGGACTGCACGTGTTTTAGGAATGGAATCACAAATAAATGACGCTGCACCGGGTGTTGTTCTTTTTATTGTTGGTTTATTCATGATCTGGGCTACAAAGCCTGATGTCAAATTGAAAAATTTAAAGGGATAATTAAAGGCAATACCCAACAAAACATTGGGCAGGAAATAAAATATGAGTTTTACACATTACGACCTTGGCCAAAAGAGAGGTGGAGAAATCATTGAAGTGACATTGCAGGGAAGTGCAGCCAATGTCCGGCTAATGGATTCTTCCAATTTTAATAGTTACCGATCCGGTCGAAGCCATCGATACCAAGATGGACTCGTTAAGAGATCACCTTATAGGCTTCAAGTGCCCAGATCTGGGCATTGGCACGTCACAGTCGACATGGCTGGTCTTAGAGGCACCGCTCGTTCTTCTATTCGCCAGTTACCGGGAGCATTGCCGACAGCACAAGAAGCGCCTCTATCATCTGTTCCTTCTCTCGTCCATGGTAGAGAACCAGGATTTCACGCCGAAGAAGATCGCGAATTTGATGTTTTTATCTCACACGCTTCAGAGGATAAGGCTGAGGTAGTTCGCCCACTGGCTCATGCCCTCAAACAAGGTGGACTAAAAGTTTGGTATGATGAGTTTGAACTAAAGATAGGAGATAGCCTTAGGGGAAAAATAGACAGCGGTTTGGCCAAAAGCCGTTTTGGTATTGTAGTTTTTTCAAAGGCTTTTTTTACAAAAGGATGGACCAATTATGAGCTGGATGGTTTGGTCACGAGAACTGTCAGCGGAGAGCAGGTCTTGCTTCCCATTTGGCACAATGTAACAAAAAAAGAAATCATTGATTATAGTCCTTCCTTGGCTGACAAACTCGCGAGAAACACTTCTACTCACACAGTGGAAGAGATCGCTGAAGAAATAGTCACTCTTATCAATGGAGACTAATCAAATATCACAAGGCCAAAGTACCCAACCAGTCAGTTCAGGTGACAGCCAGGGCCGAGCCGTTTTGGTGCTATGTTGTGAAATCGAAAATTCGTCTCTTTATCAAGGCCAGTGGAAGCCCTGGCTGCCCCTGACTTCTACGAACCCCGCAGTAAGATGC
>JAGLZA010000483.1 GCA_023131835.1 Caldifarciminota bacterium | reverse complement strand
TAATTAAATTTTGTGAAAAAATTGGATTCGATTATATGGGCGCCATAATATGGCACAAAATTACAACTACTAATACTACTGGTGGAGCAAATGTAATGGGCAGCTATCCTTATCCTCGTAATGGTATTCTTTCTATTGACTATGAATTTATATTGTTATTTAAAAAACTTGGTAAATCTAAAATGCCTGATAAAGAGATTAAAGAACAATCAAAATTGACAAAAGAAGAATGGAGAGAATGTTTTTCTGGTCATTGGAATTTTCCAGGTGTAAGACAAACAGGACATAAAGCAATGTTTCCGGAAGAATTACCAAAAAGATTAATTAAAATGTTTTCATTTGTTGGGGAAACAATTCTTGATCCGTTTCTTGGAAGCGGTACAACTGCTCTTGCTGCAAAAAATCTTGGCAGGAACTCTATTGGCTATGAAATCAATCCAAAGTTTATTACCTATATTAAACAAAAATTACAGACAGATCAAATGGATTTGTTTGATACTGAATATGAGTTTGTGGAACAGATAAAGAATTAACTTAATAAAGTAACCGCTAAAGGGTAGGGGATTAGTGGTTATGATTATTTATATGGCGACGAACAGGGTTAATGGGAAGGAGTATGTTGGACGAACGGCTAGGGGTTTGAAAAAACGTAAACAGGAACACATTTGTTGTGCTTTAAAAAATGAGGACAGTGTTTATTTTCACCACGCAATTAAAAAATATGGGCCTGATAATTTTTGTTGGGAAGTACTAAATGAATGTACCAACAGTGATGATTTAAATATACTGGAAATATATTATATAAGCTTGTATAATACCTCTGAAAATGGGTATAATCTTACATCAGGCGGTAATGGTGTAGTAGGTCATAAATGTAGTGATGAAACAAAACAAAAAATAGGAAATGCAAATAGAGGTAGAAAACCTTCAGAAGACACAAGAAAAAGGATGTCCGAATCTAGCACAGGTAAGAAACATTCCACTGAAACAAGAAAAAGGATGTCTGAAACAAGGCAAGGGCAAAATTGTGGTAGGAAAGCTTCAAAAGAAACTAGGTTAAAAATGTCGAAATTCCAAAAAGGTAAGACAATTTCTGAAGAACAGAGAAAAAAGATATCAGCAGCCTTAAAGGGAAAATATACAGGCAAGAACAATAGCCGATCCCGCGCTGTAATTATTAACACCAAATATTTTTATGCAATTGTCGAAGCTTCTGTTTTTTTAGGGATAGCATGTAGTACTATAAACTATAGAATAAAAAATCATATTGCTGGTTATAGTTATGCAAATTAATAAATGGGGATGAATTTGGTTTCGCTACTGTGAATGATTTTTAAAGGATCGATGCGTGCACTGTTACACACGTAAAAATGGACAAAAACAATAATTGATAATTCAATGTTAAAATATGCGCAGGATCAACTATCTGGAATAACACAGACAGTTGTAAAAAGTGCTAATACTATGGTGGCTGTTTAACAGTATACTGTAGTGGGGTTGATAAATACCTTGCAACAGAAATTTATCATTGAGTGTAAATAATTTTCCTAATTTTTGAAAAAATTAAGGTGGTGGAAGCGCGACAGAAGCTTATTGTCGCCCCTATAATCATCGTATAAATCTTTTTTAAAGAAGCATGGTACACGCGAGTTCGACTCTCGCCATCTCCACAAGTAGTTGAATTCATTAAATAAATTGTAAAAGGAGAAAACCAAATGAGTTTTGTATTGGGACCAAGTGATAGTCCTGTAAACAGTTCCAAATCTGATACAGTAGATGGAAATTTCGGGGGGAATAGAAATGTAACATCTAACATTCAGAAAAG
>JAGLZA010000482.1 GCA_023131835.1 Caldifarciminota bacterium | reverse complement strand
TAAGCTTTGTGTCCGGTATACTTGAGCCCAAGGTACTCAAAATCATGTGTTGTTGTTTTCATAATGTTCCACCTGTGGTTGATTCGGTTCAGTCAAATAACCTTGCGGCTTCTTCGCCGTTCTCCTGGTATGCCTGATATGCTGAGTTGGTCATGTCTTCAATGTACTTCTCTACTTCGATTCCGTTCTGGGTGTATGTTGTGTTTGTCATGATGTTATTCTCCTGTGCATGTTGCACAATATACTATGTGTCATTAATCCTATATAAGGGTTTCGCTTCATCCAAACGCATCAAGTGTGGTTTGCAGGGATTCTGCGTGAACTCTGTTCAACCAGTTAAATGCATGGATATTGATTTCCTCCATGCCCTGCCCGGTCTTCAAGCTATGCCATACAGAGCGGTGCATCTGCGCGGGAATGTGGATGATGGTGTCCGGGTCTACGTGGTGCCCTTCACTCCCTACAAACCACTGGTTTAATCTCTCGCAATCACCATACGCTGATAAGTAGGTGCGGCGTTCGCGCTGCAATTCCCTTATTTTATCCGGGTTATCTTCACGGTAGCTTTTGTTTTTCGCTTTCACCTTCTCAACGTTTGCTTTCGCCCATTTTCTAGTCGCTGCGTTTATCTCCTCTCGATGACCTTCACGATACTTTTTCCCCTCCGCTGTTAACTTCTCAAGGTTTGCTTTCGCCCATTTTTTGTGTTGCGCTTTCGCCTGCTCGGTGTTCTCTTCATACCACTTTTTAGCCGCCGCGTTTGCCTCATCGCGATGATCTTCGCGGTAGCTTTTTTTGTTCGCTTTCACTCGTTCGGGGTTTGCATCATTCCATTTTTTGGCGTTCGCTCTCGTTCGACACTTCGTGCACATTCCTGTCCGGTTCCGCGGACCGACCGAGTCTCCACACACAGAGCATGTTTTTGTCATAGGTATCCTTATAATATGTGTCATTAATGATATTTAAATGTTTCGGGCATATCAGTTTAAAAAATGTATGTATGTGTATATCATGAAACATAACTTACATGAATTATGGAACAGTCCCATATATTCTAATTAAAGACACTGAAAAAAGAGGGGGAACTACTTATCCCCGGGAACTCCGTGTGCACTTACTAAAGCCTTGTGTGTTGCATGAGCCTTCACTATCCCAAGAGTTATGCCACCTCCTGCAACTACTACACCTATTTTATCAAATAAAGACTCCGTAGATGTGAGACCTTCCTTGATGGTGTACTCTATGAGACATAGTCCTATTGCACCTGCAACTATCCGACTAACATCTTCATCCGTTGCATCTGCAATGTCAGATATAGCGCGCTCTGCAATTTCAGCTGCATCAGAATCTATATTCCTAATCCAACTCAACATTTCCTTCGTAAATTTGTCCAATTTCTCACCCCCCATCATCGTATTTCTGTTATCAGTTCATTGATGATCTTACAATGTCGCGGGGAGAATATCCCGACCATTACCCATCGTCCACGTATCTCGAAACCCATCAAAATCGATGAAATTGAGATATTTCACTGTAGTCCAGATAGCGTTCGGATAATCATCTTTTGTAAACTCCTCTTTACACAGATTGTATTGCTGTAGCGCCTCCACACCATCGACAACGAAGATAAACATGTTGTCCTTGTGTCTGGATGCAGTAGAGAACATCCCGCGCCATCTGTCATTTTGTGACCCGCCAGATGATGAACCATACCTTAGATATACTATAACCTCTGCACCGTTGATCATAACAACCCCATCAGCTTTTGCAACTGCCTTCCTTCCAGTGAAGTCTATATCGGTTGCGCCGGCTGCTGATACGGTGTTCGCGAAACCATTTCTACTGAAAAAATCTGCAACGTCACTTGCTTGGTGTTTTGCTATCACGCTGGTGTTGGATTTTGTTTTGATATACTCCATAATGGCTTTAATCTCATACTTGTTGTACATCGGAGCCAAATCAATATCATGTAATAGATTGAACAGCACAACGTCGTTTCCAATAAATGGTTTTATCGACGTGTAATTGATGGTACAATTTAACGTTGTTAATATGGCTTTCTTTAGCGCGTCATCCCCTCCTTTTATAATGGTAATAAGAGATGGTAGCGTTGGATTATTCAAGAAATTGTCGAGATTGGTCGGGTCTACCGCGATGTTGCGCTTATGGTTCGATGTATTATAAACGGTTATCATCCCAGAAATTTCCTCGAGTGTTTTAGTTCGATACATAACGCGTCGCCTCCTCGATTATTGTCCTCGCTGTTCTGAAGTCAAGGCGTCTGCGGCGACTGCCAGTTTTCTTATTTCCTTTGAAGGGCGATAGAAGAAGGTCGCATGTATCTTCGCGGTATTTCCTAATAATTTCGTTGCATTCGGGTACGATGTGGGGATTCGGCACCTTTATCAAGGTTATCGCTCTCGACGAATGCTTTATTTTATCCAAGGGGTAATTCAGTTCTTCTGGTATACAAAACCTGATACAATCTTCCCCCACCCCATCGATAGCTCTGAGCCCTATGTTGCCATCTTTTGTATTAAACGTTATGTCAATATCATTGCGGGGGGTTTTAATATGTTTTTTCAGGTGTTTGAGCGTGCAGCAATACTGGTTGCCCTTGTAAACGCGTGTGTCTCCCCCATTTCCACCATCGTAACAAACGATGCATACTGGACAATCTGTGTCGGAAAACAGCTCGTCCTCGACCACCGTGACTGATCGTAGACGCTCTTCACATACTGGGGCGTTTAGGAATGTTTCCGGAACAATCGCTATTATATCTACATGTGATTCCAACATCCTCACCAACGCAATCTGATATAGATCAGTGTAATTGGTATCCTTGAAATATTTTTTTGATTCAAGATTTTTACGGGTTGCTGAATTCTTCGCCAGATACGGGGGGTTAGTTATTATCATTCGGCTGGTCTTCGGGATATCTACCAACCCATCGTTTATGGGCCACGGTAGTTTATCATCTATATCCATCCCCTTGAAATCTGTTGTTATGCCAAATTCCTCAAGTGATTGAAAGATGTTACCCTCACCGGCAAACGGATCGAGGATTTTTTTGTTTTTTATGAACCCCACGATTTGAGGATACAACCATTTATCTGATGTTGTGAAGAACTGTCCGTAGTTATCCTTTGTTTGGTTGTTTTCCTTA
>JAGLZA010000481.1 GCA_023131835.1 Caldifarciminota bacterium | reverse complement strand
GGAAGACCTCGCCGTAGATGACTGTCCCATCCCAGCATGTGGTCGGGTTGCGCTTCTCTCCCGCGCCTGGTTCTGTCGGGCACTTTGCGCCTGTTGAGACCCACATGCCCTCCCGGAAGACCTCGCCGTAGATGACTGTTCCGTCCCAGCATGTGGTCGGGTTGCGCTTCTCTCCCGCGGCTGGTTCTGTCGGGCACACCTCGCCGGAGGGGATCCAGCGGTGGAGTATGGTGTCGTACTTCTCCGCGTGGATGATCGAGCCGTCCCAGCATGTGGTCGGATTGCGCTTCTCTCCCGCGGCTGGTTCTGTTGGGCACGACTCGCCAGTCGGGATCCAGCGTTTCAGGGATCCATCGAACACCTCGGCATGTATGATCGAGCCGTCCCAGCATGTGGTCGGGTTGCGCTTCTCACCATGGGGCGGCACCAGTGGGCATACCTCGCCTGTCGGAACCCACGTCTTGGTAACAGCATCAAACTTTTCAGCGTGGATCACAGAACCATCCCAGCATGTTGTCGGGGTACGCTTCTCACCATGGGCTGGCATCACCGGGCATACCTCGCCTGTCGGTATCCATATTCCACCACTGCAGATCTCTGTGTCGATGGTGGACCCGTCCCAGCATGTCAACGGGCTGCGTTTCGTTCCTTCAACGCATTGTATGACTGTAAAATTCTTAACCTCACTCGACCTACTTCCGATGATATATCTTCCCTTTTCATACGGGGCGACGTATATAAACATGGTCGCACCCATGTTTTGCAGGTCCCACATCGCTTGGGTGATCTGTATTATGGCGGGTCCATAGAAATATTTTGTCCCGTGCATTCCAGTGAAATCGCATGGTGACGCTCGGGTGGCTTCCAGCCATGCAAACCATCTGCGTTCGCTACTCGCGGGCAGGCTGCCGAGTGTTAGGTTGCGTGGCACATAATACCCGATCCCACTCCACCAAGGATCCATGAACCCACCTGTGCGTGGCGTATAATAATACCCGTCAGTCCTGACTTTCTTGGCGGCGGGGACCCCGCCTGTGCAGGTGTAGAACCCTACCTCCCTCACGACTACAGTATCACCAACCGTCACTGATGATGGGAACTCGTGAAAACTCCTTACGGTTATCTCCATCTATATCCTCTCCAT
>JAGLZA010000480.1 GCA_023131835.1 Caldifarciminota bacterium | reverse complement strand
TGTTGAATTCATCCAAGGTGATATCCGAGATAATGATTTAGTTTATAATCTGGTAAAAAAGGTAAATGGAATTTTTCATTTGGCAGCAGACGTAGGAAATATAAAATCTATTGAAAATCCGGTGGAGGATGCTGAGGTAAACGTATTGGGTACATTGAACTTACTGAATGCAGCAAAGGAATATAAAGTTTCAAAGTTTGTCTTTTCCTCATCAGGAGCTATTTTTGGCGAAGTTAGTTATTTACCCGTTGATGAAGAACATCCATGTGAACCCGATTCTCCCTACGGCGTAACGAAACTTGCCAGTGAAAAACACTGCCTCTGCTACTCCCGTTTATATGATATGGATATCGTATGTTTGCGCTATTTTAATGTCTATGGTGTAAATCAACGATATGATCCATACGGAAATGTAATCCCTATCTGGACAGGTCTCTTACTGCAGAACAAACCATTTACCATATATGGGAATGGCGAGCAAACAAGGGATTTTATAAATGTTAAAGATGTGGCAATGGCAAATATCCAAGCTTTTGAAACACCAGGAATTAAAGGAGCTTTCAATGTAGGCTCAGGCGACTCTATCACCATTAATCAATTGGCGGAGATATTCAAGAAAGTATCCAACAAGGATATTGAAGTAATATATGCTCCACCACGGAAAGGAGAAGTGTTAGATAGCAGAGCGAAAATTGATAAGGCAGTGAACACATTTAATTTTAAGCCTCAGGTAAGTCTTGAAGAGGGGATTAGAGAATATATTGATTGGGTTGGGTCAATAGGGTTAGGGATTCATTAGGCCCATAACAATTCGCTAAAAGCTTAAGAAATAAAAAGAGGGATATGCCATGATGCTTCAATTTTTATGGAAAGTATATTTGAAAGTAGTTCAGATAATTTGTCTGCCTTTGGCAATCAATGATTTTTTGAGTAAGAACGTAGGAAAAAACTATAATGTCACTACTAAGGACAAGATAAAACTAATACACACTTTTTATAGGAATTGCAAGAAAATTCCAACAGCCAGCCATTTTTTGGAACATTTAGAGATGGCAAGATATTTGCTTTCTCTTCCAAAACATGTGGAAGGAAATGTTATAGAATGTGGTTGTTATGCGCGGGGGGGGGGGGAGTGTGAACTTGTCTTTAATCTGTAATATCACTGGGAGAAAATTATTGGTTTGTGATTCATTTAGTGGTTTACCTGAACCTAATGAAGATGATAAAATTCATATCTTGCCGGGTGGTAAAACTTCATCTTATTCACGAGGTATGTTCAGTTGCCCTTTAGATACTGTAAAAAATAACATTCAAAAGTATGGTGATATTTCGGTATGTGAATTTGTCCAGGGCTGGTTTCAAGATACATTACCCTCCATCAAAGGTCCATTTATAATGGGTTTCATTGATGTTGATTTAAAAGAATCATTAAAAACGTGCATTGAGTATCTCTATAAAGAATTTTCGGAGGGCAGCAGAATTTATTGCCATGAAGCACCTCACTTAGAAAATGCAAAAATCTTTTTTGATAACCACTGGTTTAATGTCCAATTTAAGGAAGAAGCTCCTGGATTTTATGGTGCAGGCACAGGACTTCCGCTTTTGCATGTGTCAAACACCATCGGGTCCGCCTTAGGTTATGCGGAGAAAAGAGGAAGGGGGAAACTCTAAAGATGGAAGAAGATTACCTTAAAGATTTACATGAAAAGTATCTGGAGACGACATCCGTCCTTTCAAAGTCTTTTGATGTAAACGAGTTTAAAAATTATGCTAAAGGAGCGAAAAAACTTTATTCTCATTTACTGCCCAAAGATAAAAAAACCAGAATCTTGGACATCGGGTGTGGTCAAGGTCATTTCCTATTTTATTTATTGTCCGAAGGGTTTAACAATGTTACAGGCGTAGATATTTCTCCTGAGCAAGTTGCGTTCTGTAAAAAATACGTTACCCAAAACGTTTTCTGTTCAGACTATGAATCTTGGTTAAAGGGAGAGCAGTATAATGTTATTGTGATGAATGAATTGCTTGAACATATCCCAAAGCCAAAGATTATTCCCTGTCTTAAACAGATATACGCTGCATTAGTTGGGGGGGGGCGAGTTATCATTAAGGTTCCTAATATGAGAAATCCTTTTAACTTAGCTGCAAGGTATATAGATTTCACTCATGGGTGTTCGCTTAAGGGGG
>JAGLZA010000048.1 GCA_023131835.1 Caldifarciminota bacterium | reverse complement strand
TTAAAGGAAGTGGATCCGGATGTCAAGATTGTATATATACCCGGATGTCCTCCAAAGCCAGAGGCGATGATAGCGGGTATAGTAAAAGGATTGGGGGCTATCTGATGGCTACTATTCTAAATGAGTTAAAGAAATCTCTTGGAAAGAAAATAATAGCTATATCACAGCCAAGGGATAATAGAATATATTTAAGGGTTGCTCCGGAGGATATAGTGACAACAATAAAATACCTTTTCTTTGATTATAAGTGCAAACTTGCAACGTCAACCGGGCTGGATACGAGGGAAGGTATTGAGATAATCCATCACCTTTGCAGGGAAGATAAGAATATGGTAATCAATGTTAAAACACTCGTTCCCTATCCAAATCCTTCAATTGAATCTGTGGGAAAGGAGATACCGGCATTTGATTGGATAGAGAGGGAACTTAATGAATTGTTGGGTGTAGAGTTCAGGGGGCATCCGGATATGAGGAGATTACTGTTGGCCGATTCTTTCCCAAAGGGTAAATATCCTCTTCGAAAGGATTTCCAGCATTCCGATGTTACGGATAAAGATTATGACTATAAGAGGTCAGGAATATGAAGAGAACGATAGTCCCCATTGGTCCATATCATCCACTCCTTGAAGAGCCAGAGCATTTTAAGCTCTATGTGGAGGGAGAAAGGGTGGTGGATGTTGATGTGGAGATTGGATACAATCATCGTGGTATAGAGAAGTTGGCAGAGGGGAAGACCTGGGATCAGGTTCCTTTTCTTGTTGAACGTATCTGCGGAATTTGTTCTACATCTCACCCATTAGCCTATTGTCTTGCTGTTGAAGATTTGGTTGATTGTAAGGTTCCGGAGAGGGCTGCACTTATCAGGGTAGTGATTGCAGAGTTGGAAAGGATACACTCGCATCTACTCTGGGTTGGTCTTGCAGGACATTTTATAGGGTATAATACAGTATGGATGTGGGCATGGAAATATAGAGAGGCAATACTTGAAATATGTGAGAAACTTACGGGAAATAGAAACCATTATGCTATGATTAAACCCGGTGGTGTGAGAAGGGACCTTAATGATGAACAGATTGAATATGCGTTAAAGAGGATTGGAGAATTGGCAGCACCTACAAATATGTTGATAGGTGCTGTGAGTGATGACCCTGTTATGGGGAAAAGGTTAAGAGGCGTGGGGGTTCTCCCTTATGAGGATGCGGTTTTATATTCCGCACTTGGTCCCACATCCAGGGGTTCGGGTGTTCCGTGGGATACGAGGAAGGATGAATCTCTTGCAGGCTATAAGGATTTGGACTGGAAGGTTATTGTTCAACAGGATGGTGATGTGTTTGCCAAAGCAGTTGTCAGACTCCTTGAATGTCTGGAGTCTGTATCGTTAATAGGACAGGCGCTGACCAGGATGGAAGAGGGCCCCATTGATGCAGAGATAACAGAGGTTCCTCCCGGAGAAGGTTGTGGTCGCTATGAAGCCCCACGGGGAGAGGTATTTCATTATGTTCGGAGTGATGGCTCAAATATGCCTTATCGGGTCAAGGTCCGGGCTCCGACATTTAATAATCTTCCTACCTTCAAGGTATCCTGCAAGGGTGAAACAATAGCAGATGTAGCCCTCATAACCGCTTCTATTGACCCCTGTTACTGCTGCACCGAAAGGGTAGGTGTTGTTGATAGGAATGGCAATGAAAAGACCTTAAGAGAGAAAGCCCTTGTTAGATTGAGTGTTGAAAAGACTAAAGAGATTATAAAGAAGATGGGTAGGATACCAACCCTATATGAGAAGGGGATCTAATGAGTAATCAACTCTTATATCCAATAATCATACCTTTTATCGCCGGGCTAATTACCCTGATACTTCCGCGTCTGAAGAGACTAAAACAACTTATGACTATCGGTGTTACCGGATACCTGCTGTATTTTGGTCTTCGTTTGTTCCTGCTCCCTGCTATAGGTAGAACATATTTCACGCTTAATCTGCTTAATTTCAGTATAGATTTTACACTGAGAACAAATCATATCAGTAGTTTGATGATATTATTCACATATCTTTTCGGATTCCTTATCTCTATCTTTGTTGTGCGTTCACGGGATTGGGTTAAATCCGGGGATAATCAATTCCTGACCTATTATCTGTGGATCCTTGCTGGTGTATCAGGGGTTTTTCTATCGGCCAATCTCTTCTTCTTGCTTGTTTTCTGGGAAATGATAACTGCTATATTCTTCCTGTTTATCAATCTCGGAAGAAAAAAATTGACGG
Organism: Caldifarciminota bacterium; assembly: GCA_023131835.1. Taxonomy (GTDB): domain Bacteria; phylum Hydrothermota; class UBA3072; order UBA3072; family UBA3072; genus JAGLZA01. The sequence continues at coordinate 3,264 of JAGLZA010000048.1, read as the reverse complement.
CTGAATCTGCAAGGAAGACCTATGTGATTCTTGGGCTTACCGATGCAGCACTCCTTTTTGGAGTAGGGTTTATCTGGGTATATGCAGGAACACTCAATATAGACCTGATTAGTATTGATACAACAGCCGGTGTTCTACAACAGATTGTATTCTTTATATTCGTTGCAGCCTCCATTGCAAAGGCAGGAGCAGTACCTCTTCATACCTGGATTCCCTCAATATCAGAGAATGTTCCCATTACAGTAATGGCATTCATTCCTGCTTCTCTTGATAAACTTATGGGAATATATTTATTGGCATTAACTATGAATAAATTATTTACAGTTCAGCATCTCTTTTCAGTGATCGTTATGACAATAGGAGCGCTTACAGTTATACTTGCTGTATTTATGGCGCTCATTCAGCATAATTTGAGGAAATTACTTTCCTACCACGCAGTGAGTCAGGTGGGATATATGATCCTTGGGGTAGCATCAGGGACTATGGTGGGAGTTATAGGTGGTTTGTTCCATATGGTGAACCATGCTATCTATAAAAGTGGACTTTTCCTCTGTGCGGGAGCGGTTGAGAAGGAGACTGGAACCACTGAACTGGAGAATCTCGGAGGACTCTATAAGAAAATGCCTTTAGTATTGGTAGGCAATATCCTCCTTGCCCTTGCTATATCTGGTGTTCCTCCGCTGAATGGATTTGCCTCAAAGTGGATGGTCTATCAGGGTTTGATCCAGGCGGGTCAACCTGTTCTCCTCATCCTTGCAATTTTTGGTAGTGCTTTGACCCTGGCTTCCTTTTTAAAGGTTATATATTCCGTTTATTTAGGTGGTGAGGCACCTACTACCAGAATTACCAGGAGGCCTTCCTATCTTATGAGCATCCCAATCATAATTCTTGCTTTGATGTGCCTTTTCCTTGGTATTTTTGCAACTCAACCAATTACCAAATTCTTTTTACCCATTGATTTTATCAGTGTATCGGAGCCGATCAAATTCTTAGGAGATTTGAATTTTGTAAATACCCTGTGGAATCCATCCGTTGCTACCTCTGCTATCATCTTTGGGTTGATACTTGGTATTATCATCTATCTTATAGGAAGGACATTCAAGTATCGCGAACAGCCAATATATACAGGTGGAGAGAGGTTTGAACTTGAAGAAAGGAGATTTCCGGGGACAGGGCTCTATTTGACAATACTGGAACTGCCGTTTATCGGACAATATCTAAAAGATAGAGATAGTGGTGCCTATGATGGATATAACCTGGTGAGATTAATCGGATGGGAAACAATAATCAAGAAACTGAAAGCCTTACACAATGGAATCCTATCTACCTATCTGTCCTGGTGTGTGATTGGATTTTTAATTATAATCTTTCTGCTTATGAGTCAATAGGAGACAATGATGGAAACTATAATTATACTGCATATAATACTTGTTTTTATGATAATAGGCTCCATAATTACCGTAGAGATAAAGAATATGCTTTCCGCTGTTATCTCTGTTGGGGCTGTAGGTTTTGCACTCTCTCTGGCATTCCTATTCCTTGAGGCTCCTGATATTGCGATAACTCAGGTAATCGTTGAGGTTCTAGCGCTTGTTATCCTTATACGAGCAACCATCAATGTGGATAATGTTGCAATAGAGAAGAGAGAGCATATTCTCTCAGATAGAACTGCTCTCATATTCGTTGGAATGATACTGGTATTTGCATGGTTTGCTTTTCGTTCTCTTCCTCCCTTTGGTGAACCAAGTATGAGGGTTTCACAATACTATCTTACCCATGGTCTTAGAGAAGTAGGAGCAACCAATTTTGTGACTTCTGTAATACTTGATTACAGAGGCTATGATACCCTTGGAGAGGCTATAGTGTTGTTTACCTCAATCAGTGGGTCCTTTGCTATACTCCGCCGATTAAAGAAGGAACAGCATAAAGATTTCCTCCGTATAGATAGGGAGCACTAATATGGAAAAACATATAGGTATGACTCCAATAGTAAAGATGATAACCAGGATTATATGTGGTCCTATGCTTGTGTTTGGTGCTTATATTGTCTTATATGGGCATATAACACCAGGCGGAGGATTTCCGGGTGGTGTTATGGTCGCACTGGCATATATTTTGATAACACTTGCCTATGGTAGGGTTGTTGTAGAAAGTAAGGTCTCAGGAATTGCAGCTTCCGTTGTAGATGATATTGGAGCATTGATATTCTGGAGTGTAGGTATGATTGGTTTATTCATTGGCGGAAACTTTTTACTCAATTTTTTAGAGAAGGGAGAACCCTTCCATTTACTCTCTGCTGGCACGCTAATCATTAATAATATAGCCATAACATTGAAGGTCGGGATGTGCCTCTATGCTATCTTTTTAGCTCTTGCCATACTCCAGCGAGTTGTTATAGAGAAACCAAAGGAGGAGGAAGAATGACCCTATACTTTCTTGATTTTGTTCTTTTGGTGATAGGAATCTATGCTCTTGTAGCCAAGAGGCATGTTGTAAAGAAGATATTAGGTGTAGCCATTATGGAATATTCAGTGAATTTCTTTCTTATCCTCATAGGATTCAGGGAGGCTGGTGTTGCACCAATTCTTACAAAGGATATGGATATGGCTACCTTTATTAAGACGGCTGTTGATCCACTACCACAGGCTTTGGTTCTCACATCCATTGTTATTGGTCTTGGGACACTTGCCCTTATGGTATCGATAGCGATTCGGCTCTATGAGAGGTATGGGACTTTTGATATGCATGAGATAAACAGGCTTCGAGGTTAAAGATGGATAGTACACTTCCTTTATTTGTCATTGTTCCGATATTCAGCGCCATTGCTATTCTACTTGTTGGAAAATGGGACAAGAGAATTTTCCCGAGGGTATGGTCGATCATCACTATGGCATTTCTCATTTCACTTATCTTCTTTATATGGAATAAGGGAACGCTCCTCCACTTTATGGGAGGGTGGAAACCTCCCTATGGAATAGTGCTTGTTGAGGATCCCCTCTCGCTCTTGATACTCCTGATAATAAATGTTGTCGGATTCCTTGTAGTATTTTACTCCTATTCATATATCGTTCAATATGAAGACTATCTGAGGTTCTTTTCCCTGTTTATGTTTATGATAGCCGGGATGAACGGGGTTGCTCTCTCCGGTGACCTCTTTAATTTGTATGTCTTTTTGGAGATAGCCTCAATTGCGTCTTATGCACTGGTGGGATATGGTGTAGGGGCAGAGGAACTCGAGGCGTCCTTTAAGTATTTAATCCTTGG
>JAGLZA010000479.1 GCA_023131835.1 Caldifarciminota bacterium | reverse complement strand
TCAGGTTTTACCGACAGATTTACAAGCCGTTCGTTGTTAATTTTATTATTGTCGGTATTATCAAAAGGAATGCTTACGTTTATCGTGTGCTTGCCAAACTCTTTGGGAGTCCATGTCACGTTGATGCTCGTGCTCTCACTGCTGTTCAGACGCGGAATGGTCTTGTTAAAGAAAGCATAGCCGCTTCTATTTCCTTCACCGAGCCCATCTCTGAGCATCACAGTAAAGTTAGAAGCGTTACGTGCACCAAGGTTCGCTATTGTCACTTTTATGCTCTCAATCTTATCACGATAGCAACGCTTGCCGCCGAATTGCCCACAGGGTATTTCTATATCTGTCACTGCCAGGTCAGTGCCGTTAACGAATATTTCTTGGGGAGGTAACGTGTTGTTTGTTTCGTTAAGCTCGACAAATACATTGTCCGGGTCTATCTCAACAGATATGTTATGGGGTCCTGCGCCTCCATTGGTTATATTTGCGTTCCACCACATATCTACAATTTTCGGGTGGTCTGTGAAATTCAACGACACTGTGGTTTCGTTGACCAATATCTCATCACAATATGCTCTTACCGTGGCTGTTCCATTCCTGACACCGTAGTTTGCAACTGTTGCATTTAGCTCAACTGATTCGTTAAGCAATGGCTCATTAAAAGAGATGTTAGTGACTGTGAAATCGAGCGAAGGGTTCACCACCACCATCCTGGTTTCAGTATTATTCCCTTCATAGGTGTCCACCTTCACAGTTATATCATGTGTTCCATTGATTGCCCAGCCGAATTCTTGCAGTGACAGATTCCAGGGTGCAAAAACAGGAGTAGAGTTTCTTGCGTCAAGCGAAATGCGCTTACTTGCGAGCAACGTCTCGTATCTGTCAACCGTGAATTCAGCCCGTCGAGATTGTATGCGGATGGTATCACCATCGCACCATCTCGTCCAGTAATCCTTTATATCTACCGTTGTATATAACTCCTCATCACAACCGCTTTTATTACAAATCGTGATGGTGGAATATGCACCGATAACTGAGAAATGAACCCTTATCTTGAGAGCTTCTGGAAGTATGAGAGTATCGGTAATTGTTTTCCCGCCTGAATATTCATCCTGGGTTCTGGTGATTTCTATACTTTTATTATCATAGAATTCCACATTGGTCGTTCCTTCTTTACTTCCTGCATTAGCTATCGTTGCGTTTATCTCGATGACGTCTCCAATCAATAACGGTTCTGTGGTATTGAATGTTATGCTTGTGACTGTGAAATCGGGTACGCCGACGAATACAGGCATGGTAAGGTTGTTATTCGATTCGTTCAATTCTTCGATTTCGTGATTGGAATCGACAGAAACGGTGATATTGTAACTTCCTCCTGAAGTTGGTTCCCAAGAAAATGGTATGTTTATGAATGA
>JAGLZA010000478.1 GCA_023131835.1 Caldifarciminota bacterium | reverse complement strand
GGTAACGGAACGAGTCATGCAGAGATTGACTGGTATGTGTGGGATTTTGGTGATGTGAAAATTGCTGATGACCACAACATAATCGTGGTTGCAGACCCCGAGAATGAAATACCAGAGCTTAACGAGTCGAACAACGCAGCCACATGGCAAATACACGTGAATGCGCCGGAACTAACAGTTACGAGTTTGTATTTTGAGCCAGATAAGGAGAAGATAAACGAGAGCGAGAGAATAAATATCAGCGTTGAGGTTGCTAACTATGGAGACGAGAATGCAACAGACGTCTCTCTGGTCGTCTATGACTGTGCGAACAGGCACATTGAGAACAGTGATGACATCAGCGTATATGGTTCTTTACATCCAGGCCAGGATAAGGCACAGATAAAAAAGGAAAATGCAACTGCTATGCGTCTATATCTGGACCTGGATATAGACATAGACAGTGGGAAAGTTTCCATTCGCAATGGCAGAAGCGGTCAAATTGAACTGATGGAAGGTAGTGGTGTGATATTCAAGGATGAGTTGAGCTATTATGAGAATTTCCACGGATGGACGCCGTGGATAATTGGCAGTAACGTCACGATAGAGGCGATGGGCAATGCTTCTGCAAGGGTGAGCAAGGTTTATTATCTGGAGCCGGGCGAGGAGAAAATTAACACCACTTATAACCTGTCGGTTAACAGAACAGAGGAAAAGATTATTCCTATTTTTGATAACTGGACGGCACTCACGGTTGGAGAGCGCCTTATCGTTGCTACGATAGACCCGGGAAATGAGATTCAAGAATACAACGAGTTGAATAACACTTTTGCGCGATACATAACTAATACGACAAAAGACCTCGCCATTGAAGATATAAAATTGAGATGGCTTGATGATGATGGCACACTGATTGGCGCTGATGAAATCATAAGGGATAATGACACGGTGAGAATAGCGGCAAATATTACTAATATAGGCGTGGAGGAGGTGTCGAATTTTGATGTTAGGGTCTTTGGAGGCGAAGAGGAGCTGGTTAACGAAACAAAATATATAACGTTAATGCCCGGTAAATCGTGGCTGGTGGATGAGCCGTGGACGGCAAAAGTAGGCACGCAAGTGATAAAGGTGGAAGTAGATTACAATAACGAAATAAACGAGACGAACGAAACGAATAACATAAATGCGAAGGAAATAGACGTTCATGGTGCAGAGGTCAGTGGGAACACAACATGGGAATCGTTAGGACTTCACGGTGAGATATTATTTGACCCCGCACAACCTTATGAAGAGGACGATGTGAACATCAGCGCAGTGATAAACAATACAGGAAAAGTGAATGCAACGAATTTCAGTGTTGCTTTGCTCTTTGATTATGAGCCTTCCGATCCAGCTCATAAATTCAGCGATGAGAGTCCTAAGAGCTGGGATCTGAATTATGACAATGCAACGTGTATATGCCTATATCTCAATATAACTCCAACTAAGTATCAAGTGCTTGCGATATATGACAGGAATAGCACAGAAGTGGCGAGAACTGACAAATCATGCTGGGTTCATGTTCCTGGAGATGTAGCAAAGGTGGAAGAAATCGTTAGCACATCGATAGGATATTCACCAGGTTACATAGTTTATAGTATCTATTTTTATCCCGTTTATGAAAAAAATTTAATTTATGATGAAAATTTAACATTAAATGTCAATTCTTCGAGGAATGTTCCAATAATGACGAAAAACGTAACAGCAGGCAATCACCCGGTCTTGCTGCTCATAGATCCGGAGGGCAATGTGCCTGAGGATGATAAGAGGGATAATATCGAAACAAGAGAGATGGAAGTACTGCCAACGCGGGATTTCACAGTCGTAGAAGTAATCCCTGAAAGGACGAACATTTCTGATGTTGATAGGATAAATATAACCGCAAACGCATCAAATGCAGGATACAGAAACGGCACGACAAAAGTGCAGTTTGTGGATTATGAAAACGAGACACGTATCCACAGCTATTATCTAAATAATACTCTGCCTGACTGCTCACGTCTGTCTAATAATCTGCCATATTTACCGGTATCGCCAGGCGAAACATTTTCGCATGAATATAAGAACTTAACGATAATACATCGTCCGGGAGTGGATGCGATACAGCTCAATTTCAGTTCGATAACGTTTGATGATGGTGAGCAGCCTCCTCCGGAAATATATGTCTTTAATAAAACTGGTGAAGATGTATTGTGGGCTAACTACAAAAAAGAAGTGCGTGTTTTTAATGGAGTTAGTGAAGAATACCACAAACTGGAACAAACTGAGAGTTTGTTACCAGTGGTAAATAAAAATCTCTGTCCTGGAGATACTGCTTACATTTACACAATAAATGCGGATTTCCGTCTCAGCGGATATACCACGATGAAGGAGTTCCATGAGACAGATGTCACACTGAATGCCAGTGTTGCGTGGGATGAGTCAGGGAATATCACAGAAGTGTGGTGCGAGTCAAAGAATATTACAGCGCCGCAGTGGAATGCATCCACTGGAGACCACAACATCACCGTTATAATAGACCCCGAGGATGAAACAATCGAGACGAACGAAACGAACAATACTTACGTTCTTCCATTGCGCGTAAATGCAACGAAAGAGCTGGAAATTGTGGATTTAAATTACAGTGTTCAGAATCCGGCTCCGGGACAAGACCCGTGGCATCCTGGTGATGGCGACAACGTGACAATTACAGCAGTTGTGCGTAACAGCG
>JAGLZA010000477.1 GCA_023131835.1 Caldifarciminota bacterium | reverse complement strand
CTCTCACTCGCTCGCGTGCTTCTTTCTGCATGTAGATCAGGAGGGCTTTTTCACGCTCGATCTGAACAAGCTTCTTCGTGCGGTGCGGACCAGACAATCCTATAAACTCTTCTTTAAGGATCTCGATGTCTGCCTGCTTTTCCCGGTAGTCAAACGACAGCATCACCAGGTTCCTGAAGTGCGTATCCCGCTCGACATTGCACTGCCAGTACTTCGCATCCGGTGTCGGGAACTTCATGTCGTTCAGGACTGCGGTCTCCATCAGGAATCGCGGTCGAAAGCGCTGTCGTCGGGTGAAGCCCGCTTCGAGGTCTTCGTCTATTTCTTTCAGTTTGTCAAGGATGCCATCCGGCAGGATGCCGGAATCTTTGATCTGTATTATGTCGGTCATATATATTCCTCTGTTTCGGTTGTGAGAGCAGCTCCATTGTGCCCGCCGAAACTCAATCCCGCACTCTGGATACCACAGCCTGCATGCTCATACACTGTCGTATTCAGATCGCCCACACCTGCCGTACTCCATGCTGCACCATCGTACTCCTCGGTCTCGGCTGTGGGGTTAAGCCAAGGCGTACCCCCAAAACTCAACCCCGCGTCCTGCGTGCCACAACCTGCATGCCGTGACACTCCCGTATTCAGATCGCCCACACCTGCCGTACTCCATGCTGCACCATTATACTCCTCTGTTTCGGTTGAGAAAGGAGTCCCTCCAAAGCTCAATCCCGCATCCTGCGTGCCACAACCAGCGAGGAACCGCCGTGCTGTATTCAGATCTCCCACGCCTGCTGTGCTCCATGTTGCGCCACCATACTCCTCGGTCTCGGCTGTGGGGTCAATAGCAGATGAACCACCAAAACTCAACCCCGCGTCCTGCGTGCCACAACCTGCATGCCGTGACACTGCCGTATTCAGATCTCCCACACCTGCCGTACTCCATGCTGCACCATCGTACTCTTCGGTCTCGGCTGTTCTGATTGCCATTATGGCGCCTCCACATCACCACCAAAGCTCAATCCCGCGACCTGAGTGCCGCACCCCGCAAGATCGTATCGTGCCATGTTCAGATCGCCCACACCTGCCGTACTCCATGCTGCACCATCGTACTCCTCGGTCTCGGCTGTGGGCGCCCCCCCAATCATACCACCAAAGCTCAACCCCGCGTCCTGCGTGCCACAGCCTGCAAGATAGCGTCGTGCCGTGTTCAGGTCACCGACACCATCAGTAACCCAGATGTGCTGGAACGTGACCGCGACGCCCACGCATCTCATCGGTCGGTGCCTGAGTCCACCAGTGAACCGTATGGTCAATCAACTCTCCTCGCCCACGATGAACCCTG
>JAGLZA010000476.1 GCA_023131835.1 Caldifarciminota bacterium | reverse complement strand
TATTATGTACAGGTGTAGTAGCTGTAATAGCTTTTATATTGATTTTAATCTACAAAAAGTTCCAGGAGGCTTATCGAGAAAGCCATAAAGAAAAACGAAAATGAAGAACAAGAAATTACTTTTTGGGATTTTGGTAATTGTCATAGTAGCCATTGCAGGAGTTAGCCTATTTTATCATCTAAATAACGGGGAATTCACAATAGCTTGGAAATCGCCGTTCATAAAAGGAGGAGAAGACTGGCAACCAGCAGTAGACAAAACGAAGGAGAAAATAAATGTAGGTATTGAGGCTGGACCCATAGCAAGAGAATGTTATAATAAATCTTATTTAATTGAGACAGCGGATTACATAATCGAAGGAACGATTGAAAAAGTCGAGGAAAAACGGGATATGGAAACGGGCATTTACAGTTATGCTTACCTGACTATTGAAGATTATATCAAAGGAAAGCCACTTCCAGCAAATAAACTTCAAATTAATGTGTCAGTAAGAGCTCCATATAATTTTACTTCCTATGAAGGCAAAAAAGTAAGGATATATTTAAGAAGATGGTCCAAAGGAGATATTCGGATATTTTGTGGGAATTATGGGGTTGAAGAAATAAAACTTGAGAAGACTAAAGAAGATTTTTGTGGTTGGTCAACCGATGGAAAATGTTCTTCGGATTCAGATTGTATAGTGGGTGGATGTTCTGCTCAAGTTTGCCAATCTAAATATGAAAAGTCAATTATTACAACCTGCGAGTGGAGAGACTGTTATAACGCAAAGGAATATAATTTAAAATGTAAATGTGTTAAAGGCGGGTGTCAATGGTCAAAATAAATTTTAGCGTGGCTTCGTGAACTCTCCCTTCACTATCGCTCACTCGGTGTCATCGAACTCGACAACAGCAGATAAGGAGAAATCTATGATTTCCAAAACTCGCCTTCGGCAACTTCTCTTAGCTGCAAAATGTTAAGCGAAATTCAGTTCCCCACCTTTATAACTACAGCTCAATTCGTAGCTATGGAAAAGCTT
>JAGLZA010000475.1 GCA_023131835.1 Caldifarciminota bacterium | reverse complement strand
TTGTCTCTGGAAAGATTTGTTAGTGGTAGGTAGGGGAAGTTATTTATATATACATCATCCAATTGAATGTGTGGATGAAAAAATGAGAGAGAAGTTTTAACTAAAGGAAGGGTATATGCGAAATAACTTCCGGATATTATTCCAAAAGGGGAGGATATGTCCAATCTAAGGGATATTCGTCGTGATACTGGTAATTTAGGGTGAAGATAATGTTCACTTGGACCGAAACGCCAATGGTAGAGATGTGGCATCATCTGAGATATCTCAGAAGCCCATCTAATGTATACAATCTATTATCTGGTAAAATCACGAGCAACAGAAAAGAAAAATATGCAGAATCCAAAGAACTGCATCAGCGATCCTATGAAATTTCAGCTTGTATCCGACAAGCTGATGAGTACTATCAATCGGCTGAAACAGTAGGTTTGGCTACACAACCGCTTTTACAGTTTTATGGTGCTCAAGCTCTTGCTAAGGCAGTAATTCTATCAAATGATTCTGATATTTGCCTATCAAATTTGAAGTATCATGGTCTTAGTACACGAGCTTCAACTGCGCATGCTCAATATCAAGAAAAACTCCGAATGTATTCAAATGATACTTCATCCTGGGAGGTTGAAAAAGAATTTGCTGTGACAAATAAGGGAGTATTTCCAAGCCTATGTCGAAGTATTGGAGACCATGTCCCCAAAAATGGTGAAGTTCTCATATTCAAAGACTTAGTTAGAATCATACCCGACATTGCAAGAGTATTTCATCGTCATTATGGTGAATCAAGCCACTGCTTCTACTTATCTATAGAGCCAAAAATGGGTGGTAACGGGTACTTCGAGGTACATTTTAGCAAGAGTGAAGACCGTGAAGAAATCCGTCGTTCATTCCCAGAATTTGAAAGTAACTTCGAGGTAGTTACCACCGAGACTGTTTACAGTTTCAGATCCACAAAAAAACTAAAAGAACTTCCAACTTTTGGAGTGGTCGAGAAAGGTACTGTAGCAGGCAAATATTTTGTCCGACCACATGATTGCGGGATTCATAAATCTCTAAGCGTACTTTATGCCTCAATGTTCATATTAAGCAATGTAGTGAGATATAAGCCTTCATTCTGGATGCGTGTAATAGAAGGAGAACATTCGGGATCAGCTTCGATCGTAGAGGCTTTATGTAACCTCGCTAAGCGCAGGCTGCCAAATGATGCTTTAGAAGCAATCTGGCAAGAGGATTTTATTTATGCGACTCCAGCTTATCTCTCCTGAGGTTCACCTTGGAATAAAGACATACGTGACCAGGTTTTCGCCTAAACAGAACATACCGCTCACTTCGTTTGTCAAAATTTCAGCTATGCCGAACTTTTAGGTATACCGGAAACAATAAGCAAAAATGTGCACTCGCTTTCAATTCAAATAGCGGTAAGAACGAATTCCCCCCCCCTCTATCTGCTCTTCACAACCTGTAAGATAATGTTGAAAAACCTAATTTAACTCAATAGTTGTAGCACTCATGTCTAAACTTCCCATTTTATATTTCACACATCCAAATTCAGCACTTCTTTCGCATGGTCCTGTATAAACTTTCTTCTCGGCTCCACTTCTTCGCCCATCA
>JAGLZA010000474.1 GCA_023131835.1 Caldifarciminota bacterium | reverse complement strand
GTTCCTATGGCCCGACCCCCAGGGAACCGTACTGACAGGTTCCAAGGTATCCCCCCGCGCTTTCCAGAGATGTGGTCCGGGTTTCCATGCCAACCTTAGCGAGTCCCTCGGAGAAGTTTGCTGCGTCATCGAACTGGGGTTTGATGACCATATTGCCTCCCTTGTCAACAAACCCCCATTTTTTGTCAATGAGTACCGGGGCCAGGCCACCGGAAAATGCGCCAGCCCCGTCGAATTGGGGGTTGATGATGAAGTTCCCCCTTTTGTCAATGAAGCCCCACTTTCCTCTTGAGAACACAGGTGCCAAGCCGTCGCAGAAGGCAAGGGCGGCTTTCGACGTCTGATTCGATCCCTCAAAGCGCGGTTTGATGACGAAGATTCCCGTCTTGTCGATGTAGCCCCATTTTTCATCAGACATCGCTGGTGCCAGCCCTTCGGAAAACGAATCGGCATCTTGGAACTGCGGGTTGATGGCGAGGCTACCGTTGCTGTCGATGTAACCCCATTTTGTGTCAACAAGCACTGCCGCCAATCCCTGTGAGTAGTCTTTTGCGACGGTGAACTGCGGCTTGATGGCAAAAGCCCCTTTGGTATTGATGTAACCGACTTTGTCCTTCTCGCCGACCTTCGCCGGAGCAAGACCCTCGGAGAAATCCCCCGCCTGAACGAACTGCGGTTGGATGACGACTTTGCCGGTCTTGTCGATATAACCATACTTCGAGCTTGCGTAACCGAAGTCCGTGCGCATGAACACTGGAAACAACTCAGCCACTGGTGCATTCGCAGAGGAATCACTCTTGCGATCGCATCCTGAAACGCCAGCAATGAGAAACGCCAAAAGGAAGGCTACGGCATTTATTGAACGCATTCTTCTCATGTCTTACCTCCTATGCCGATCCGCGCGTTTCACCGGCAGGCGGCGCATACCGTGGCAAATTATAACACCCCGGCGAGGAGAGCTCTCTACTGCTTATATAAAACCGCACAACTCAGCCTGTCTGCGTGCAAACGCATTGTTATCTTTGTGTATTTTGCTACTTGGACCCCCCGAATAACACGAAAATCCCATATTTGAAAAAGCAATCGACGTTTTTGTAACCAATATCTTTGAGAGCGTCTAATTGAGATGCAAGAGTATCTGGTGTATTGTCAGGGTTCCCTTTGTACTGTTCCGGGATTCCTATTAGACTTTCACCATTTTTTTTGTCAAGGTGGTTCCGTATCCACTGGCGCCAAAGTGAAAGATACCAACTGTTGATTCCCAGATTAAATA
>JAGLZA010000473.1 GCA_023131835.1 Caldifarciminota bacterium | reverse complement strand
TCTGCAACGTGGAACCACCTGACAAGATACTTCAACAACGAATATATGATATTGTTGAACGACGACCTGATAATGGTCGATAACTGGTTGAAGTCTCTTGTTTTCTTTCTGAAGAATAACAAATGCGGTACTGCGGGGCTACCACTGTACTTTGGTAGGCCAGAAGACCAGTCAGTCACGGTACTAAAACATGGGCAGTGGAAAGGGCATCCAGAAGGTGTGGATAGTGAAGTAAAACCAGGAAGAGTTATGGCGGCACCAGGCTGTTGCTTCGGGTTCAAGCGCACACTTTTTGACGATATTGGTGGGTTTGACGAGCAATTCAAGAGCTTCTATGAGGAAATTGATTTTGGTACAGAATGTGCTAAAAGGGGCTATCCTTCCTATGCTATGTCATACCCACGCATCTATCATCTCTGGAGCGCTACGTTCCAGCAGAATCCTGAACTAAAACCAGAAGAAAGAATGGGAAACTCACGGACATATTATATTGAGAAATGGGGTGGGGACCACGACGTAACGCATCCACGATACATGAATAGTATACCACCACAAGTAATAAAATGGTGGACACCTTACACAGTAATGGAGGCGGTGGATGTAGAATGACAGTGAAGATACCTACCATTGGTGCGAATGTCATCACAGAGACAAGTAATATTATCACTCCAAGCTCACAGTCAGCATTACCCTTTGGAAAACTGAACATACTTTTTTGCTACATAGATGAACCGCAAGCTACCACTGGCAACTATTACGTAAAGGCGCTTAGAGAGCTAGGGCACAATGTCATCACCTGTGGGCCACGCCAAGGAAATGTAGATGGCGAACTACTGAGCAGGCTGGATATACCTTTATATGATAAACCATCTTACCCCGACACATATCCGTATCAAGAGATATTGGATCAGTGCCCCACCACTCCGGAGTTAATAATACAGGCGGAACCGCACTTTTTCTTTGTAGGAAGCAAAGCAGATAGAAGAAACATCCCGGCAGTTTACATCACCTTCGACAATCATCGCGGGCCACTAACGCATATAGATATGTACAGAAAAGGTAGTTTTGACATCATGTTTGTCGCGAATAAATATTATCAGAAGCCTTATATCGACAGCGGTGTGAATGCGCAATATCTCCCTGTCGCTTGCGATCCATCATTACATAAAACCTATCCGGATGAGCAGGAAGAGTGTGACATAGTATTCGCAGGAAATCCGGGATATAACAACAGTGGACAGCAGTACAAGGAGTTATGCTTGGCTGCTGGAATACCACCCGATGCAAGTGGTCAGTTCAGGTTCTACGATAAAATAGGTAAAAGCTGTCTCCCAGACGAGATACAACCACGACTGGAGTACCGGTGTGGGCTTCCTGCCTTCCTTGTTAACGCACCTCCGGATAGAAGGTTTGCAAACTGGCACAGCCGCGAGTATTGCGAACGAGCAGAGTATCTAATGCGGTTAAGCAGAGACTTCAGCTTAAATGTCTATAGTTGCTGTGTACTGGAGAACTACGCAAGGGTAATAAATAGAGGCAGAATGACCTTCAATTGCAGTTTACGTAACGACCTCAACATGAAGGTTTTTGAATCAATAGCAAGCGGTAAGTTATTAATCACAGATGCTATTCCATATCAAGAGGAGATATTTACACATGGCGTTCACTACATAACATACAACAAATATTATCAGCCAGACAATGTGAACTTCAATCTGGACTATCAAGAAGTGAGAAACTTAGTATCGCACTTCCTGAATCACCCTGATGAAAGAGAGCAAATAGCTAAAGCAGGGCAGCAACATGCGCATACTCATCATTCATATCAGGTGAGGTCAAAGCAGGTTTTAAATGCGGTATTTGGTGGGTGATGAAATGGAAGGAATGGGTCTTATCCTTGCCTGCCATTCATTATCATTCTTAAAGTTAGCACTTTGGAGTCTTGAGAAGTTCTCTCTCCTCAATAACGAGTTAGTCATAGTTGTGGATAGGGGAGCTGAACCTATAGATTGCACACAAGAATGGCTTAAATCAAATAACTATCTAGCATATGATGTTGATTTTAATGATCCATACAAAACATGGGACTTTGGTGTTGAAAAAGCAACAAAAGATTTTGTTTGTATAATACCACAAGACTTTGTATTCTCGCCTGGCTGGGATCTTCACTTAGCGAAACATCTTACGCCCAAAACAGGTGTATTAAGTGTTATTATCAACCCGGACTCAGGTGACTACTGGGGTCCACGTGTGGTGGAATGTAACTGTTGTAAACCCACATGTCGAAGAATGGGATACCAAAACATCCAATGTGCACCTAAAGATTTCGACCTGTATAAATTTCTACGTAAAGCCGAAGAGATCAAGCGTCCTAATGAAACTGATGATTTAGATTGGTTTCAACCGTTTGCTATCAATCGTAAAATATTCATAGAAATTGGCGGGTTTTATAATGATTGTTGTAATGACAAGCCTTGGCCCGAACTCCATGAAGATTGTACATTTCAAAAACTTAGGGATAATGGAATAGAGATCCGCCGAAGCCTTGATAGCGTAGTATATCATTTGGGGTCGTCGGGAATCATGGCTAAG
>JAGLZA010000472.1 GCA_023131835.1 Caldifarciminota bacterium | reverse complement strand
AGGAGAACGCCAAGTATATAAAAAAGAATACAGTAAGCGAGCATAAAACAAGTCTCACGATTATTCCACGCTTCGTTTCTTTTGTTCATTTATTCCCTTTACCCATACTTCTACAGCACCCATCTGCTCGCTATGTTCGATTGTTTTGCGAAATCCTTTTCTAATCAGTATCAGTTCCATCAACGGGAACGGTCTTGGGACTTTTATTTCGTAGCCTTCTCGTTGTATCGCATCGAACAGTTTCGTTAAATTCCCTTTGTGCTTATCTATACTTTTTATCATAGAAATAAAGATGTAGTTGCCCTCTTGATACAAATAGCTTATATCATCAAACTTATCCGATGTGAACCCGATTAGCTTAGCAAACTCAGTGTCCAGTTCAATTATGCCCTCTTCTTCACTCATCTTCTTCCTATCATTTTTGTTAAAAGTTCCACTGAGTTGCCATGGCGCCGGCGATTCCCTGATATGTCCGTGATCTGTTTTTCCATCTCTGTTTACTTGGTGGTTCTCTATGAACCCGGTTATCTCTACCCTCTACTATGCTGGTGGGTTGGAGTTTCGGTAATCCATTAAGCCATAAGCAGGTTGCCTTTGTTTCGCCATGTCCAAACATCCAAGGCTGGATAATCTGGTCGGGCTTTCTGTATCTTGTAGACATAATGCTGATTGGGTTTTCAACACATATTCGTGGTATATGTGCATTGACTAAAGCCATGAAGAAGTCTATTGCTTTTTTCTGTTCTTTTTGTTTGTCTTTAAACCATCTTGCTCCAGATACTGCTAAATGTGTACATGGTGGAAATGCTATCATTATGTCCCATCCATCATCAAGGATATTCAAAACACCATCCTGAATATGTTTTCCTTCACTTTCGGAAGGCAGCAGATCGCAACTCCAAGCATTATGTCCCTTGCTCTTAAAAGCGTCCCGTACTATTCCGGAGAACTCACATGCAATTAATATTTTCATTTTCTTAACGATTCCACTCCGCAATGTTTTTCATCCCAAACCTAATCCTTCTTCTTATCTCAGGCTCATAACTGCGGTTCAATTCAAATCCTATTCCATTCCGGTCAAGTTTACGACATTCCTCAAGTGTGGCGCCCGAGCCCAAAAACGGATCGAGAACGGTCTCACCTTTCAGGCTGAACATCTTGATTAATCTTCGGGGTATCTTATTTGGGAAATGGGCCGGGTGACCACTATTGCTCACAGGAGGGATTGTCCAGATAGGTTGAACCATTTCAAACCATTCCTTCTTTGGTATCTCATTACCTACCCTGTCTTTCATTGGTGGTAAATCAGGCTGCCCTGGTTTTCTATATATGAGTATAGAGTCAAACTCCTGTTTTATCCATAAGTTAGGCGGATAGGGGTAACTACCCATTGCATTTCTCATGTATTTCGGTGCAATAACGCGGTTCCAGATGATTCTACCTAAGAATTGGAATCCTATTGCTGTGCATATTTTTGTAGTGAAATCCGTAAGAGGTATTAGATAGCCAGTGTTTCTTTCGCCTTCGGACCACTTTGTCTTGGTGATGTCGGCAATAACAATGCACATGCGTCTTCCTTCGCTCAATACTCGGAAACACTCGGTATATATCTGTTGCATATCATCAAGATATTCTTGTAGTGTTTGACCATAACCAATTTGATCAGCGGTACCGTAATCCATAATGTCAAGATACGGGGGAGAACTTATAATTAATTGAACCGGCTCTTTTAGTTCCTTCATCAATACCCGGGAGTCCCCGATTTTATATGTTTGTTTGGTTATCATCCTTATTCCTACATTCATTGATGTACGCAATTCTCATTCCACGGCTTATTCAAAACCTTCTCTCTGTCATGCTTTGATAAGTCCTTTATGCAGAGCTTGCTATAAGCTTTATATTCTCCAAGAATCTGCTGAAAAGGGTGCGAGCAATATGCGTATGGGCATTTTTCGCATTCGGTATCCGGGACTTTATCTGCAAATCTAATCTTTGCCATGTAATATCTCCACCATTCCTTCCGCTATACATTCAATGATAGCTTGATCTACTTTCTCAGCTACTGTTTTCTTTTTCATCATAATCCAAAACTTTGTATTCCACCACACCTCTTTAATTTCTTCTTTAGAAAATCCATTGACTTGAAAGCATTTCTTGGCAACCGCAGCACGAGAAGGTTTTGCTATACTGCCATTAAGAGCTTCTGGATCGAAATTTTCGGGCTCTGGAAATGTCGGTAGCATACCAATATCGTTTCTTGCTCCCTGTATGAATATCCGCTTTCTGTGCTGTGGAACGCCATAGCTAACCGCATCCATCATAAGAAACCGGGCGACATAACCACATTCCTCAAGAGACTGCATGAGCAAATAAAAGAAATCCTTGTATGCGAATAGCCCGGGGACGTTCTCAATGTAAAATGCTTGTGGTTGTAGTTCTTTAACCATCCGGATAAATTCAAACATCAATTTAGAACGTGGATCGTCCAAAGACCGATTCTTTGTGTTGGCAAATGAGAAACTTTGACATGGGGGCGAGCCAACCAGCAGGAACAGTTCCCCACGTTTCATATCGACCATATCCAGCAACTCCGCGCCAGATAGTTCGCGGATGTCCCTTTCGATTATTAGCATGTTTGGGAAGCATTTTGCTTTGTTAGCTTGTAGAGTATCACAAGTGCCTTTATCTATCTCAACCGCAGCAACTATGTTGAATCCTGCATGTGAAAGCCCTAAAGAGAACCCCCCGGCTCCTGCGAATAGGTCAATGCAAGTTAAACGCTTATTAATCTCTTTCATTTCTTCAGGCTTTTTCTTTGAGTAATATCCACATTTATAGCATGGGCAGTCAGTAGTCTGATGAGGACAGTACAAACTCAACCTCCCATCAACTTTTTTCTCATCATAAAGACACCAACCCATTTTACTCAGCCACCTTTAATCCCTTTTCTCCATTATTTTGTTTATTCTCAGCCATTAACTCCGAAGCACGGTTATATATTCTCCTTTTCGTCTCGGGATCTGATACTATGTCCTTTATCGCTTCTTTCAATACAATCACTTCGTCAACGAAGAATGGATGATGCCGTGACACAAACAGATGGTTGTATTTTTTCGCTAATTGTTGGAGAAGTTTTTTCATCCTCTCTCTGATCTCGACAACCTCTTTAGGATTCTCAACAAAAATATCCTCTGGATAAGTTGCTATCCACCATCGGCATACTGACTTGAGAGAGTCCGGTATATACTTTTTACCGCCTATTTCTACAAGCACATCATCTCGGTCTATCATATCAACTCCCGCCATTTTTGAATTTTGGCGTATAGTGTATCCGAGCACTCTGGACATCGAGGATTAGGGCAATCATCCCAAATGTGTTCTGATAATATCTGTTTCGCTGCCTGTCCGACAATGCCTTTATGTCCTGACAATCTAAGATAGACCGCAAAACAATTGCATTGGTAATAACCCTGCGAGAACGTACCAAGTTTCTCGGCAACCTTTAACCGGACATGGGTTCGCATCTTATCTTTCATTTGTCCTAATTTATCTTCTTCGCGTGTTTCGGCTTTCTTCATATCATCCTTTTTCCATTTCGGCTAAAGCATAGCTTTTTTCTTTCTCACTTTTGCGCTCTTTGAGGACTTCTAACCACTTTATAATTAGCCAGTCCTTTTTTCCTAACTGCTTATCGTGTTCAACATGTTCTTCGAGTATTTTGATACTTGCATCTAATGCTGTTTTTACACTATCTTCGTAGTTAGGAATGGTTTCATCATCATTGAGCAGGCCAACAGAACAGTTACCTACATTAATGATTCTGCCTTCTTCAAAAGGTATTCTACGCTTATACACACCGCCTTGCCCGAATCCGATAACGGGATAGTCGGTCACTGCTTTTATCTCTACATTGGCACGCCAAGGGCTGCCTTTTGGGGTTATTATCTCTTTGCAGATACCAACATATTCACCGTTTAACGCTGTGGTGGCATAGACAGGTTTGCCGACCATTTTCATAGCTTCTATGCGGTTCATTCTCCATCCACCTCACCATACAGCAATCTGGTTCTCCGTGCATTTAATTCTTCGAGGATTCCTTTACCCTTTACAACCGCGGTTTCATATTCCGCAATCTTCTTCTTAACTCTGGAAATTGCATCATCAAGTTTCCACAGCTCCTTGCCCCTCCCGTCTCCGCTCTTAAATTCTAACATCTTCTCTTCTTCTTCACTCATTTTTATATCAAATGCTCCTCAAGCTCAGGATAACAACCTTTACACGCATAATACTTTGAGCGTCTATATCCATCACCAGCTAAAATTTCAAAACCTGTTCCTTCACCAGGCAGCAGTATTGCACCGCATAATTTACAATGAGCTTTTCTTACGTTTTGTTCTGCGCCTATTATCACATCTTGTAGTAACTCCTTCCCAAACTTTTCTCGCTCTTCTAAAAGAGTTTCTAAAGGCACAACTCGCCTTGTTCCCTCCTTTCTTATTCTTGCTCCTTTCTTACTCCATATTTGTGTTTTATACCTTGGTGTTGTCATTTATCTCAATACCTCGCCTCTTGCACTCATCCTCGAGTAAAGTAATTAACGTTCTATAATACCGCTCCGCTGTTGTATTGTTATAGAATAGGTTTACGTATCCAACGATTGTTTCTGCTTGCAGCCTTCCTATTTCCTCAGCACTCACCATTTTTTGCCTTTCCTTTCAAATAGGTATTCCATATCTTCTTTTCCAACGCCTATACCGTCTACACCTTCTTGTTTTGCACTTCCGGTCCCTCGGCATCAAATATTTCATTCCTGTTCGCACCTCTCAATCTCCAGCATCTTATCACCAACCTTTCTCCGCCTTTCCCTAAGTTCCACTATTGAAAGATACTGATCACAGTCCTTATATCCCCCCTCGCGGCATTTTCTCCACTTATTTATCTCTGTGTTCAATCCGCGGTATTCACTTGCCAGAAGTGAGTAATCGTTTGATGCCAGCACTTCCGCAAACTCCGCCTCTTTTGCAACTCTTTCATGCTCTTCTTCTGTCTTCGTATATTCCACCTCATCGTTCAACTCCTGCAACCTATTCTGAAGTACTCCTATACGCCCACCAATTGCATCTCTCTCCGCTATCAGTTCTCTAATCATTTCAGCCACCTTATTCCGCTCCTCTATCAACGCTTCCAAAACATTCATTTTTACGGTTTCGTCTCCAAAACAGAAAACTTTTTGAGT
>JAGLZA010000471.1 GCA_023131835.1 Caldifarciminota bacterium | reverse complement strand
CAAACTCCATTAACAGAAATGCAAAAGACACCTGTTTTAGTAACTTCTATCGTTGAAGTTAAAGTATCGTAATTGCTTAATGTCCATTTAATCTCGTGTTGTCCGGGCGACAGTTTGACTTCTTCCATTTTATATGCCTTGTCCTTCATGCTATATAAAGTTTAGCAATTAAAAAAGTACAGCAATTCGAACTTCCCTACCGTTTATCCATTGCCCCTCAAGTTTCTTGTTCTCTTCGTTTATCTCCTTCACAAACAACATAATCTCGTCTTCTGTTACCTCCCATGCGATTATTTTTAGTTCTTCTCTTTTCTTTAAGTTTCTTATTTCCTCTCTCAAACTACTTTGCATTTCGTGTCTATCCTCCATTTTGCTATAACGGTATGATAATAACCACAACCACATTCATCTATGGCAGTAATTCTCTCTACCTTCACCATGGTGTCATACGCAGCAACACCACATGGCATCTGCCAGTTCCCAGGTTTTATCTGAAAATCGTCATACTGAAAGAAACGCCATGAGTTGAAATTCTTAATATCCCTTTTTATCTGTAACGCCACGATAGAATGCCCCCAGTGTTTGCCCCTTACCGCGGCGGGATGCACGGGCAGTCCATAGCATCCTTTAAAAATACCATAGGGAGGAATCGTCAGAGGCGATTCGAGAAAGCAATACTCAACTTGTTTATCTTGGCTCCAATAGCAATAATCAAGATAGTTAGTTAGATGTGCCGGGTCACCTAATCGTACATAACGATGCATGGTATTGTGCAAACAAAGCGCTTCTTGCCATTCCCCCTCGCCACCTTTACAGTCGGGTTTTCCACTACGTATATAACGTATTCGATCCGCAGCGTAATTATCAATAATCCATACTGCTAAGGTTTTCCTCTGTTCATCTGTGAAGTCCCACCACCAGCGTGCAACGTCTTTGGTTTTAAGAAAGCCAAACATGGTTTCTTTATCGCAGGATACACGCCCCGGTTTTAAACATGTCGCAACAAACCAAGCAAATCCTTCCACTCTAAAAGATACAGGTGCTATTCCTATTTCTTTACCATCAATATATATTGTTGCTCCTCCAGGGTTTGATAGTATCGGCATATTCAATCATACCCCAATGTTTTTACTCTTTTCAACGCGCCTGCCAATCGATATAGCGAAATGATTTTTCCATCGATACGTACTGTCGCTCCTTCAGGAACAGATTTGAAAGTAACTGTTACTTTCGCTTCTTCTAAAAGTGGTGTGTCCGTAAATACATCGCCTGCTTTTAAATCACGTGTTTTAGTCCACTCCTTTTCTCCTTTTACTACTTTTACTGTATGCGTGCCAAAACCACAATCAACATAGGTATCGCATTTACAACCCGCACAGAACGTTATGTCTTCTGGAGCCCATCCATGTATGTACACATCGTCTACATATACTTTTGCACGAGTAATAGCGGCACCGGTAATCGCATCCTTAGCTTCCGTTATATGCCATACCGCTTCTTTTTCTTCTGGCGGTACTTCTTCCTCAGTGAACTGACATACGGCATCACCAATACCCACAGTTGAGACTACAACATTCGTCTTTA
>JAGLZA010000470.1 GCA_023131835.1 Caldifarciminota bacterium | reverse complement strand
GCACTGTTTGTGTATCTGATAATAGGGAAATTGGAAAAATGCCATGTTGTGGTGTTATTGAATCGGACATCGCTAATGGTGCTGAAGGTTGTGGAATTAGAATTGGTAGAATTAACATGGACACATCTGGAATGGCAGGTGTTGCAGAAGACCGATTATATGTACAATCAGATGGCTCAATTGATACAACTATTCCAACCAGTGGTATGGTCCAAAGAGTTGGTTTTTTGGTAAAAAAAGCAGCTGGAAGTGCTGGTAGAATTTGTGTTTGTGTAAGAGGTCCAAGAAGTATGTATTCTGCCAAAGATCAGCATCCTATTATTAGAATGGGGAATGATGCCGGGCATAAAAAAGTCGTGTTTAGAAATTATAATAATGATGAGATTGCTGCTCTTGATGATAGTGGTAATGTAACATTATCTGGTACAGTTGACACTGTGGATGTAGCAGTATTTAAGTCTGATTATGATTCCCATGAGCATGATGATAGATATTATACTGAAACGGAAGTAGATACTATTTCCGGTTCCTTGAATACAAAAATAGAAGGTAAATCTGATACAACACATCTTCACGATGATCGATACTATCTCGAATCCGAGGTGGACACCATTAGCGGATCTTTAAGCGCCGAAATAGATTCCGACATCTCTACACATACAAGTAATGCAGATGTACACCATGCCCAGAGTCATAACATTGCCTCACATAGTGATACAGATAGTACCGGAGTACAACTAAACGAATTGGTTGGATCCGGAGATACAATACTTCATAAACACGACACACTATATTACACTGAATCAGAAGTAGATACAATTTCCGGTAGTTTAAATACAAAGATTGATGGTAAATCTGATACAAGTCATTTACACGATGATCGGTATTATACTGAATCAGAAATTGATACTATTAGTGGATCTTTAAGCTCGGAGATAGATTCCGATATTTCAACTCACACAAGTAATGCGGATGTGCATCATAATGAAAGCCATAATATAGCATCGCATAGTGACACAACTGCTAGCGGTGCACAATTAAACACATTGGTTGGTGGTGGGAATACAACCCTTCATATACACGATGGAAGATATTATACTGAATCTGAAATAGATACTATAAGCGGTACACTTCAAACAGATATCGATGGTAAAGCAAATACAAGTCATAATCATACTTCAACAGATATAACAGATTTTAATGAAGCAACGGATGATAGAGTAAATAATCTATTGGTTGGTGGAGATAATATTACTTTAACATATGATGACAATGTTAACACTTTAACTATATCTGGCTCAGCCGGAAATGGTGGTGTGTCCAATCACTCATCTTTAACTGAATTGGATTATGCTTCCGCTGGACATACAGGTTTCCAGCCAGCCGGTGATTATGCAACTGATTCAGAATTAACAACTCTATCTGGAAATCTGCAGACTAATATTGATGGTAAATCAGATACATCACATCTTCACGATGACCGATATTATACTGAATCCGAAATTGATACTATTTCCGGTAGTTTAAATACTGCCAAGTCTGATGTTGGTCATTCACACACAGAATCGGATATTTCCGATTTAGATAAATATACTCAAGCTGAAGTTGACGGTTTAATCACAACAATAAGTGGTAAACTTGATGATCACAACGAAATGAATAACCTTGATTATGCATCATCAGGACATACAGGATTTCAACCATCTGGGGATTATGCCACTGATTCAGAATTAACCTCAACAAGCGGTGTCTTACAAACCGATATTGACGGGAAATCTAATACTGGACATACTCACGATGACAGATATTACACAGAAACAGAACTCAATAATGGCCAACTTGATAATCGTTATTACACTGAATCAGAAGTAGATACAATATCTGGTACCTTACAAACTAACATTGACGGAAAGTCAGATACAAATCATACCCATGACAATCGATATTACACTGAGTCCGAGGTAGACACCATTTCCGGTACTTTACAAACAGACATAGACACCAGAGCAGTAAGCAGTGGAGCAGAGCATGATAGCTTCAGTGATTTCATTGCTAATGAGCATATTGATCATAGTGGAGTAACCATTACTGCTGGTACTGGATTAACTGGCGGTGGAAATATTACAGCAACCAGG
>JAGLZA010000047.1 GCA_023131835.1 Caldifarciminota bacterium | reverse complement strand
GCGGGTCTCGTTCCCTTCCATGCCTGGCTACCCGATGCCCATCCATCTGCACCAGCACCTATTTCTGCTATGCTCTCAGGGGTTTTGATTAAGGTTCTCGGGATATATGCAATGATAAGGGTATTCTATCATGTTATCGGGATAACTCCCCTGGTTTCACAGATATTCCTTGCTCTTGGTGGCCTATCGATGGTTATAGGGGCGCTTATGGGTTTTGGGCAGGATGATATGAAGCGACTCTTTGCCTTTTCTTCCATCAGCCAGATGGGGTATGTGATGATCGGTTTAGGTCTTGGTACACCCCTTGGTATAATCGGAGCACTCTTTCATCTCTTGAACCATGCAGGATTTAAATCACTTCTCTTTCTTTCAGCAGGGGCAATTGAAGGTGAAACCGGGACAAGGAAACTTTCAGAACTTGGAGGATTGCGAGAGAAGATGCCTGCGACCTGTGGGGCTTCTGTGGTAGGGGCTTTGTCCATCTCCGGGGTTCCACCGTTTAGTGGGTTCTGGAGTAAATTGCTTATACTCCTTGCAGCATTCCAGGCGAGTAACTTTTTGGTTGCAGGAATTATTGTATTTACAGCCTTTCTCACGCTGACTTATTACTTGCGATTCCAGAAGAATGTTATCTTTGGTAATATGTCCGAGAAGGTAAAAGGAGCATTTGAGGCACCGATACCAATAGTTATGCCACTTGTAATATTTGCGTTATTCTGCCTTGTAATTGGTATCTTTAATCATACGATTATTAGCGAAATAATAATACCTGCAGAGCAAATTCTTCTTGACCGTGCAGGATATATCCTTTCGGTTCTTGGGAGTATTTAGGAGGATAAATGAAGAATAGGATAACCCAGTTCATCGTGTTTTTCATCTTCTGGTTGGCCCTTACCTGGCCATTCAACTTACAGGATGTTTGCGCCGGGGCTTTAGTATCTCTTATCGCAATAGGACTTACCAGAGATCTCTTCCCTGAAGAAATGGTTAAATTTCTCAACCCTGTTCGAGTTCTATGGGCTATTCTTTATTTTGTTTATCTCATACACTACATAATCATTGCTAATTTTGATGTGGCATATAGAGTCATTCATCCTGCTCTTCCGATACATCCTGGTATAGTAAGGGTAAAGACATCGTTAAAGAGTGAAATGGCAAGAACTATGCTGGCAAATTCCATCACACTTACTCCGGGGACTCTTTCTGTAGATATGGTTGGAGATAACTATTATATTCACTGGATAAATATATTCACTGATGATCCAGAGAAACAAAGACAGATAATAATAAGTAAATTTGAATGGATGTTAAGGAGGGTATTCGAATGATAACAGTCTGCTTTATTCTCCTTCTTATAGGTTGTTTTATGTGTCTCTACCGGATAATGGTGGGTCCAACACCTCCTGACAGAATGGTAGCAATAGATATTATGGGGATATTGGTGGTTGGATTCTGTGCGCTCTATTCGATTCGAACAGGGAGAGATTTCTATCTCTATATAGCGATCACCTGGGCAATACTCTCTTTTGTGGCAACACTTGCTCTTGCCAAATTCCTTGAAGGGAGGAGTTTCGATGAGTGATAATGTAGCTATCGGTTTTGTATTGGTTGGAGTAATATTCGACCTCCTCGGATGTCTTGGTTTGATTAGATTGCCAGATGTATACAATAGGTTACAGGCTGCAACAAAGTCTGTTACCCTTGGAACCTGTATGATTCTCTTTGGAATCTTTCTTGAGTTTGGATTCACCTCTGGTGGTATTAAAGCACTAATCTGTGCTCTTTTTATACTTTTCACTTCTCCTACTGCTGCTCATGCGCTGGCAAGGGGTTCCCATGTGAGTGGTTTTAAACTATGGGAGGGAAGTGTAATGGATAAATTAGAAGAGGATAAATCAAAAGAGGATAAAGGAGAATAGATGGCAATCAGGAAACCAAAAGTAAGGGAATTGGGCGAAGCCATACGGGCAATAATCAAAGGCCCCTTTACTACTAAATTTCCATTTGAAGAAGCAGATATTATTCCTGAATTTCGCGGTTTTCCGGAGTTCGTGGATGAGGATTGTATCAGGTGTGGAGCCTGCAGTGAGGTATGTCCGGTTGATGCAATTGAAGTAGAAGAGGTAGAAGAAAATGGAAGAGTTATAAGATGTGTCCGTTTTAGATATGATATCTGTATTCTTTGTGGTCAATGTGGGGCTCTATGCACCACAACCAAGGGTATTGTATACACAAATGAGTTTGATAAAAGTACATTTGATAGAAACGAAGTAATCAATGAGATTGAAGATGAACTCGTTCTATGTGAAAAGTGTGGGAAATCTATTACCACAAAGAAACATCTCCAATGGATTGCTGAGAGAATTGGTGAAAAAGCTTATGCTAACCCAACTCTAATCCTTCCGTATCTTGAGGATAAAAATCTGGTAGATATAGATACTAATATAGAAGAACCTCCAGAGATACTTCGTGAAGACCTGTACAAGATTCTCTGTCCGGAATGCAGAAGGGCAGTCTGGATGAAAGAGAACTTCCTGTAATCACTTTCAATAATTGATAAGTACTAACTCAATAAGAAATGTCATTGCGAGTTCAACCTCTTGCTCGACTTAGGCGAAGCAGTCTCAAGACAGACTCGGAAACATGCTCAAGAAGTATGCAATACATCCCTATGGTGGAGGCTGTAAGCTAATTGCTGATGGCTGTATTAGCCACGGTTCTACACGGTCTTTGTAGGGGTTCGATTTATCGAACCCGAGACAAAGAGGGCGTGATAAATCACGCCCCTACATTGCTGTTGGCTGTAAGCTGATGGCTGTTTTGCTGTTATTATGGATTGGAAAAAGCAATTAGAAGATTTTATAGATAATACAACTGTCATAATGGGGATCGGTTCTGAATTAAAGTCCGATGACAGGGTAGGCATATATATTGCGGAAGGGTTAAAGGAAATAGGTGGATATTCTGTAATAGTTGCCGGTCCCACCCCAGAGCACTGGGTAGGTTTTATTGCAAAGAAAGGATACAGGAAGGTTCTTATCGTTGACAGTGTTATATTTGGAGGCGAATCGGGCGATATTCAACTCTTCGATATTGATGAAATAAGTGAAAGATTTGGACTTACCCATACATCTTCCCTTCATCTTTTTGCTGATTTTATATCCGGAGAGGGCTCAACTGAAAGCATAAGGATATTGGCTGTTGAGCCTGAAACACTTGTTCTTGGGGAGGAGCTCTCTCATAAGGTGAAAAAGAGCGCAGACGAAATCATCCGATTTTTTGCCACCGATTTTTCACCACAACCACACAAAGGACACGGAGATAGTCGCTTCGCTCCAATGCAAAATACAGATTGCAAAGTGAAAAATGCAAAATTTAAAATAAATAAAAAAAATACCTAACCCCCAACACCTAAATCCAAAACCCTAATATTTACCACAAAGACACAAAGGACACAGAGAAGATTTTTGTTTGATTTACCCATACGCCCAGATACCCCTCCGAAAAATGTAGGGGCAAGACATGTCTTGCCCTCTTCCTCAGGAAGGGTCGGGTCTAAAATCCAAACCCCTAAATCCTATCTTCGACTATAGACTGATAGCTTTAAGCTAATTCTGTAGGAGCGACTTCCCAGTTGCGAAATGTGGGAGCGGGCTTCTGCCCGCGATAATCGCGACCCACGATAATTGTAGAGGCAGGTCTTGCACCTGCCCTTTTGTAGGGGCTTGATTTATCACGCCCGAAGCGGATTTTAGTATTATTAGTCGGATTCGACCGAATCAGAGGGGATGGCTCCCTTTGGGATACTTCCATTCTTGAAATGTTTTTCCAACCACCCGGAAACAATATTATCCCGGCTATCAAAATATTTGATGTAGGGTTTTATATCGAGCAGGGGTGTTTTATCCAGGATGTCCACTTCTGTAAAATACAATTTGTTTCCTTCTATCCGGCTGATTTTTACAATAGAAAACCCTATATGATTTGGGCGATGTGGACTTCTTATGGCGAATATTCCATGTTTGTTTTGTTCAAGAAATGGCTTTCCTTCGATGTCTTCCCTTACGGACTTATGGAAATAGTATATCAGTATAGCGTGGCTAAATTCATTCAGGTCCTTCAATCCACCCACATATTTATCCTTCAATTTAACACAGGCCTCAACCTTGCTTTTAAAAATCCCCTGGATAGGAATATCCTTGCTTTCTTTATAAGGGGTGTAAATTATCCCGATAGGGTGTAATATTATTTTATCCATAATTTCTTAACACAACTATCTATGTAATTAATAACAAGAAAGAGCGAAAAGTGCAAGGATTAATAATTACCATTACATTCTCCAAGATTTTTATAGTCAATTCGTAAGAAATTAGTAATCTCAAACCTTGCGAAGTATTATTTCTCATGAGTTAGATTCAACGCATTTTGCTCGGGGGTTGTCCCCACAAAACCGCAGTCGATTTCCCCTGCGAGGAAATCGCTGCTTCCGCTCACCCTCCGAGAGGATTTTGTGGGGATAACCCCCTCGCTTTTATCAGTTAATTCTGCAGATGTGAAAAATCGGGTGGTTGTCAGATAATTTATAAGATTGACTACCAATTGGATGAGGTTTGGTTTGTACATTGTGTATCATTCTGGTCGTTTCGGGACACCATCTTCAAATTCGGAACTTTTCTTCCGTATGATATCGAATACATATATTGTATCCTTTGCTTTCAAATAGGCATGGTCACTCAGGGTACCCACAGTAAAATCGGTAGAATCATATGTGCAGTAGATTTTTAATCGCAAGGCGCCTTCGGTTAGTTCTTTGATTTCTTTTACATCCAATATTTCCCCACAGGCTTCTCCAATACCGACAGGATGAGTTACTCCCTTATGGGTTGGAATGTATCTAAAGATAATGCCTTTTTCTGTCTCATCGAAAGGGATTGTCTCTAAACTGCCCTCTGTTAATAGTCGTATTGTCCCTGAACATTCATCAAACCATAGTAGCCGTTCTGTTCTGGTCCAGTAGATAAGATGCTGCTTCATTTCTCCAACGGAGTCCTCTGCTCTAATAGCGCCGTAGTATGTATACCTTGTACATCCAGTAAAAACAACACTAATTAAGAACAGTAAGTAAATCTTTTTATATCTCATTTCCTCCTCCTTAATTTGCAATCAATGTAACTAAGTCATCACCAAATGCAGCATTATCCCAATACCCCACATGAGCCATAAGCCAGGCTTTGCCAATTTCAACGACACGGTCCTGTATTAACCAGCCAGATTTTTCTGAATCTGTAGTGAATTTTTCTGCAATTTGATAGCCTTCATGAGGTTTCCCATAGAAATTGCCGGATACGACTGGATCTGTTCGAGCCCAATAGTTTATCCAACGGAAGTATTTAGTACCTACCCCCAGGTTTTTTACGGTATTTCTCTTGAACATAGACAGTCCAATAGGTGAACCCAGGGTTATCAGTCCTTGAACTGGCCATGTTCGACGAGACGTACGATCGAAGTATCTATTATCTTTAATTAGTTGATTGACAGCGTCAAATGCGTAGATTGAGCCAAGACTATGCGCAACAATGTAGAGAGGGTTACCTTCATTGTAGATTTTCTCAATTTTCTTAATAAGACCGTTGCGGATAGTCATAGCTGTGCTGTCTTCTTTTAGTTTGATTACCACATCCCCAACAAGGTCAACTCCGGAGTCAACCACTGAGCCGAGGAGTTTGCCAAATGGTACCTTATCGGTCAGGCGTTTTAAGAAGAAATCAAGAATTTTTTTTAACTTCTTTTGTGCTTTATCATTAATATTCTCATATTTATATATATCTGTCTCGAATCTAATTGGTATGCCGTTAAGGCGATTGATAATGAGTTCTCTGATTGTTTCATGACTATTGATATCTTCATCTCGGCCTGTTTGGACACCATGCACAACCAGAATCTTTCTGGGTTTCTGAGGTTCAACACCCATTTTATACCTCCTTTTTATTTACAATTTGACATTGATAAAGCTTGTGTCTCATTTTCTTTTTAAATCAATATAAAATCCTTTTTTTTATATCCTCTTATTCTTCTGCAAACCTCATAGCCTTCACGACTACCTTCATCATTGGTATTACCTTCCATAGTATGAAAAACCTCATCTTCAGATCGAATAACAATTCCAGTATGGACCCAATCCGTAGATGTTCTTCGGCTCAGGAAGAAAGAACCCGGTGTGCTTTTTCTTTTATCTGCTATTTTTGAACCCTTTACGAAAATTCCTTTTTTCTTTGCACTCGCTGCAAGGAAATCGCAGGAAAAAGAGGTTTTAATGGGTAATGGAATATTCAAACTCTGGCAAGTCTGCTTCAAGATATAACTCACAAATCCTGCGCACCATGGCCATGCTGAACCCTCATTCCCCTTCATATAGAGACGGACCCAGGGACCTCTATTCTGACCGCCAATCTCCCGGGGATGTTGTTTTAAATGCTGTTTTGCATAAGCGATTACCATTTGTCCGAGTGATTTTTCGTCCTTAGGAATGGGTTCTAAAGCGTCTATCATTGGAAGGATTAATTTCGCAAAGGTTTTCTTTCCAACGATTCCATCTGCTTTTAACCTTTTTCTTTTCTGAAACGATATTACTGTATAATCTGTAGCTGGGCCGAAATCACCATCGATAACAATATGTAAATTATGAAGACAGAGCCATTCCTGTATTAATTCTACCTTTTTCCCTTTACTTCCTTTTTTATAATTCTTATCCAAAACAAGGTCTTTCATGGTTTTACCTCCTCATCAAGGTGCAATTAAGATTCCCAAATAGATGATCGTTGCATTTTTGCTCTTTTAGTCTATTCATTTCTCAGCTCTCTGCTTTCTTTCCCATTTCAAATATCTTCGCCAGACTCGAAACCAAACGCGGGCAATCGAATCAATTGCATCCGAAAAAATGGCTACACTGAAGTCCTTGAAGGATATCGAACCCAGGGATTGCCAATTTGTTAAAGTGACATTAGTGTGATTGAACTGTTCGGGAATGAAACGATGTGAAAGAAGATAAGAATACTGGCAGATAGCACTCATAAAATCCCATACATTGTTATTCCTGGCTCCCCAGGATAGAATGAATTTTCTTTTATGTAGTTCCTCATCTACGCTCTTTAAAAATGATAATTGATATTCTTGTTCAATGCCCGGGTTCCTCAATGGATATCCATCCGGGTCATAAAAAAACCGTTCATTACCCTTATCGATTTTATAATAACGTCTGATCATATTATCCCATTTACCTTCTATATATGCGTGAATGTTTTTTCCCTCTGAGAATCTCCTGCTGTCGCAATGGAAGGGCATATGTGCATCTGCAACATAATGACTTAGCATAAAAAGTAATAGAGCAATCTGGTTATCAGTTGGTGATACAGGTGACCCTTTATTCTCACTCTCCTGCATCTTGAGATTATCGATTACTGAATGTGCGATAGATTCACAACGATCGGGCAGGTTGTCATCCTTTTCAACCGTAAAGGATTTATTCCTCAGGGGAGAACATTTACCATATTGATAATTTAAGTAGGTTATTGGAAGCAGTTTGAATCTATTTGGAGATTCATCCGAAGGCGTAAGTTTAAGCACATGGCTATTAGCCATATCTTTTATCACCGAATCAGGATACCAGGCTCCCTGTGTTACACCGTCCTTATGATTCTTAAACCATCTTATGAGATTATTGGCATACTTCCTATTTGTAGTGGATAGCTTTGTTTCCTGTAGCCTTTTTATTGCCATAAAGGCCAACCAGGCATGAGTATATTTCTTCATATTACCTTCCCTTTTTTTAAGATTCTTCTATCACTTCACTTCCGCCAGGCTTCTTACCGACAGAACGTAAGTTTACGAATTTATTAAGCATATCAAACCAGAATGGAGCACCCAGGGATACAGCTAAGGTTGTGAACAACAATCCTAAAATCTTATTGAGCCACCCCCGGGGATTTTGGGGTATCTGGCGTGGGTCAGTCCAACCCATTGGTAGTTGGTGGTCCAGAAGTTCTTCCTGGACTTGTTCTATCCTTTCTAACGAAATTTCTGGTTCGGTGAGTCCGGATTGCTTCGCGGTTTCCAGCGCGGTTGCAACGACCGAGGCACGCAAGATATCATCACGATAGAGGTTATTGGCAATTACGAAGGTATCAACATTCAATCCTACAGAAACAACGAGAGCCACACAAAATGTAATTAATTGAATTTTTCGCTTGTACCAACCTGAAACCCTGTCCATTGCACTATTGAACCATTTCTCGATGTTTTCACGCGCTGCCTTAAGGTCTTTTTTCTCTACCTCACTTATAAGCAAGAGAAGTGCTTCTCTCGTATCACTTTCCGGGAGTTTGGCTACTGACTTGCTAATATCCTTAAATAACCTGGAGTCTTTTTTATCAGCGGGAAGAATGTCCATTAAGGCAAGGGCAAACTCACGGGAGGGAATATACGAAGGCCTGCTCTCTTTTCTGAATATTTTTTCACACCATCCCTGATGAGAGAGTCCTTTGATCAGAGGGTGTTCAAAGAAGGCCTCTACGAGGTCCTTATTGTCTTGCCCTTTCCCCTTAATTAGGTTTCGAATCCCGGTCTCAAGAGTGCCTGACCGCAACGCAAATATCCTTGCGATCCATTCGTTGAGAATTATGCATATCAAACCCAGCAGCAGGTAAACAAAAATTAAGCCTGTAGCAATATTGAGTATCTCTGAACCAAACATTCAAACCTCCTTTTTATCTTGAAAGAGCATTCCAGAATTTCATCTAACTCCTTCAATAGACAGCAATAAATTAAAAAATCCTCAATAGTCTAACCATACTGCTTACTCCAGGATTTCTCTAAACAAAAACCCCCCTATAAGATATCCGGAGAAATTTTTTATCTCTGTAGTTATCATTTACCATAATCGTTTTTCACCTCCATTAGATACAAAAATCGTTCCGGAAAATTATCTTCTTGATAATAAAGGGGTTATCATTTTCAGGAAAACTATTTTGTGACATAAATGACACACTGTTTAACCTTTAAGTTATCGAAATTATTGGTATTAAACACTTCAGATGTGAGGCATGAATGTCACACGCCGGGACAAAAATGTCACACCTTGCTATTTGTGTGGTGGAGTCAGCAGATCCTTGGAAGTTGATCTCCTGTCAGCATATCAATGATTCTTGTTCCTCCGATTGAGGTCTTAAGAGAAACCCTTCCTTTATTTTCCCGGGTTATCTCGCCGATTATACATGCATCCCTGCCCAATGGATGTTTTTGCATTTGATGAAGCACCGAATCCGCGGTATCCTTTGATGTAATTATCACAACCTTGCCTTCATTTGCAAGGTATAAAGGATCAAAACCCAGTATTTCACAGAGGGCATTGACTTCGTCCTTTATCGGGATTTTGTCTTCGCTTATGCTTATGCCAAAATCGCTATCCTCTACAATCTCGTTCAGTGTAGTCGCAAGCCCTCCCCTTGTGGGATCCCTCATGAATTTGATATCACCTACCGGAAGAATACTTTTGATTAAATGCCAGAGAGGAGCGCAGTCGCTCTCTATGTCGGTCTCAAACTCTTCTCGAGCAGCCATAACCGAAAGTCCGTGCTCACCTAAGGATCCGTTTATAAGAATCCTATCTTCAATCCCGATTCTCTTTCTTGTGATGTCAATTCCTTCTTGAATGATACCGAGTCCCGATGTATTGATAAAGACCTTATCTGCACTTCCCTTTTCAACTACCTTGGTATCTCCTGTTACTATCATTACCCCTGTTTCCTTTTCTGCGCCTGCCATCGAGTCGGTTATTCGTTCAAGGGTTTTATAATCGAGACCCTCTTCGATAATGAACGAACAGGACAGATAAAGGGGTTTTGCCCCCATAACAGCTAAATCGTTTATTGTGCCATAGATTGCAAGTTTACCTATATCACCCCCAGGAAAGAAGATAGGATTTACAACATAGGAATCAGTAGTGAAACAGAGTTTGCTTTCTCCTGAAGGAGAAAGGACAGCCGAATCTGTGAGTTCATCCAGTATCTCGTTATTGAATTTCTCTTTGAAGAGTTTCCGTATGAGGGAATGCAT
>JAGLZA010000469.1 GCA_023131835.1 Caldifarciminota bacterium | reverse complement strand
GCCACCCTATCCTGTCTGTTATTAAAAAGGCTGAAACAATTGTGCCCGAAAACATAATATAAAAAATAAGAAGAAACCACTCAGAGTAGAATCTGAAGAAAAAAGCAAAAGTAACCAGAAAAGCCTGAAGCATATATATGACAAAAACAGATTCTGTATGATAAAGTCCCAGACCTATGAGTTTGTGATGAAAATGATTCTTATCCGCCACAAAGGGCGACCTCCCTTTAACGATCCGCTCGCACATCACAGTCACTGTATCAAGTACGGGAAAGCCTAAAAGGACCAGAGGTAAAAGGGGACTAAGGGGTGTATTCCCCTGAGTGAGCCCCAGTGAGAGAGTTATGGCCGAGAAACCAAGGAACTGGCTTCCCGCATCTCCCATAAAGAGTGTGGCCGGATACGTATTGAACCTGAGGAATCCAAAGATCGCCCCGATCACCGCAGCAGACACAACGGCAATGGCGGTATTTCCACATCTATACGCCAGGTAGCTCATACAGATGAAGATCAAGATACATATACCTCCCGCAAGTCCATCCAGGCCATCGGCAAGATTTACTGCATTTGTAACCCCCACAATGACAACAAGCGTCAATGGAATAGCAAACCAGTCGGGCAGGAGAAATCCATCCGGCAGAAGCATACCAAGACAATTGATCTTGACTCCCCCGTAAAAAATGATAATTAAGGCCGCGCAAACCTGGCCGGCAAACTTTGCCTTATACCCGAGATTTTTGAAGTCATCAATGAGTCCAAAAAAAACCACTATGCCGGCTCCAATCAGGACCGCTCTTATAAATTCGTCTCCATGCACCCAAAAGATAACAGGAACAAGCGCCCCCAATGCCATGGCGATCCCACCTGTCTTTGGCATAGGCCGGGTATGGACTTTCCTCTCATTTGGAACGTCCACAGCCTTTATTCTGACCGCAAAACCTTTAAAAATCGGAATCAGCGTTATGGTGATGAATATTGAAATAAGAAGAGTAGAGAAATAAATCATCGCTCTTAACGATCCTAATTTGGAATAAACTCATCAAGCACAGGCATAATGTCTCTGGTAAACCCTTGAAGCCTTTCTTCCGCGTCTGCCAGCCCTTCAGGCTCGTAAACAGGTGTCATCACCCTGACAAGCGCTCCGTCCGTCCTTTGCCTGGTAAGCGCATCCCAGAAAGCATATATTTTCAACTGATAAGCATTTGTCAAAATTCTTCCCCTCTGCGGAAACCAGTAATATGTGAGCTGCCTAAAACCGCTCTTTTGCATAAAAGCGCGGTTAACCGGCATATAATCATTATTTTTTAGCTTAAA
>JAGLZA010000468.1 GCA_023131835.1 Caldifarciminota bacterium | reverse complement strand
GTTCGTGGGGTTCGTGGGGTTCGTTCCTAATTAACTATTCAACCATTTAACTATTCAACTAATTCCTTTTGTCTCCTTTATGTTCTCTCATGAGTAATTTTTAATAAACCGTGGCTAAAAATGGGTGGAGAGGTATTTTGCATTTTGCACTCTGCAATCTTCATTTTTCAATTGGAGCGAAGCGACATGTCTTTGTGGTGAAAAATCAGTCCAATCAGTGAAAATCAGTGTCAAAAAAATGGTGGGGAGGAGGGGTAACAAAGAATTTTTCTTAAACCGTGTCATTCCGTGGCTAAAAATGGGAGGGGAAAGGTGAGTTAAAAAAGCAGTATCAAAAAACGGGTGGAGAGGCCGTGATAAATCAAATCCATGCATTTTGTGAGATTTTAAAGGCAATTTGTTATAAAGATGATAAATGTGTCACAAAAATTAGACGGTTTTTAGTGATGTTTTTCCTACAATAAAAATTAACCCCCTGAAAATCAACATCTTTGCGCGGGTAATTCTATGGTATGATTTTTTTATATAAAAATCTAAGAGGGAGGAGGTAATATGGAAAGTTTGGTTGAGGATGTGGGGAATGTGCAAGTTGTAGCAGCGGATTATACAAAGAGATTGGTGGTTGCGGATGAAGAGTTAATAGTTGCGCAAAGGTGGTTGTTTGAGTTTTCGAAGAGGGTATTTGATATACTGCTTTCAGGCGCAGGGCTTGTTATTTCCTTTCCTGTGTGGGTCATCTCTTCTATTGCTATAATTATGGAATCTGGTGGTCCTGTCTTTATACGACAGGAGAGGGTTGGTAAGAATGGTTCGATTTTTCATGTTTTGAAATTCAGGTCGATGGATAAGAATGCGCACCTTGAATCTCCTGTGAGTCATAATGGAGAGCGTGAACAACGAATTACCAGGGTGGGAAGATTGCTCAGGAAAACAGCAATGGATGAAATACCTCAATTGCTATCAATTTTTCTCGGGGCTATGAGCTTTGTGGGGCCAAGACCCCTCCATCCGGAGGAGACAGGGATAAACGGTAGCAAATATGGCAAGCTTGAAGATGTTCCGGGTTTTGGCATGCGTTGCTCAGTGAAGCCCGGCCTCACAGGGATTGCGCAGATATTTGCTAAGAAAAATATGCAAATAGATAAGAAGGTCAAATACGATTTGTTATATCTGAAGAGGCAGAGTTTGTTTCTTGATATAAGACTGATATTTCTTTCTTTCTGGGTGACATTCAGGGGGAAATGGGAGAGCAAGGATAAAAAGTTGTAAAGAGTGGATGATAACTCTGGTTTTGGGGTTTTTAATAGGCTATATATTTAGCCTGTAGTAGATATAAAATTTTTATTCAGAGGAGGTATTATGAGACGTTTATTCATCCTGATTCCAATTATTTCTGTGTTTCTCTTGAACGCCCAGAATCTTAGAAGGGAATCATATATAGATATTCCTACAGCGCATTATAATGAAGGACTATATGTTAACCTGAATGGAAATTTCCCCCTTAAATCCGGAAGTGAGGTGGGGATGGATCTCAATATGGGGATAGAAGCTTCTTTCAATCAGTATAATGCTACGCTTATGTGGTATAACGGCTCTGATTTCTCGCTGAATTTATCCTATCAGATACTCAAACAAAGAGACAACTATCCTGCTGTAACTGCAGGAATGGATAATTTGACCTATAGAAAGTATATATCTCCTGTAGGTCATGATGTTTCAGGTATCTATGTGGATGAAAGATACAATCCAAGACCTCCTGAGGTAGCATCGGTTTATATTGTTGCCACCAGAACCTTTAGTGAGTCCTTTGAATTTACCATGGGATTAGGGCGAGGTAGATTTATTGGCTATGGACCCAGAAGCCATCTTCTCAATCTTGATGTCTTCTTTGATGATCCTCATGAGAATATCATGTTTGGTATATTCGGCGGCGTAAAGTTCTCGGTGCCAGAAGGTCCATCCTTTATTATTGAAACAGATGGTCGTGATGCCAATCTTGGAGTGCAGTATGAGGCAGGAAAATTTATAGGAACTATTGGACTTCTTAAATTAGAGCAGATGGGAGCTCAGGAGGGTTCGTTTCTAACTCCGAGAATCAACCTTGACTTCTCAGTTAAGACAGACTTATTTGAAGTGGTAAAAAAGGGAGAAGTCAAATTATTTCTTCTCGACGAAGAAACAGGAAAACCACTTTCAGGAATACTCTTCCTTAAGAATGGTAAAAAGGATGTGTTCGATATTCCATCTACCGGAAAATTAGACATTACCCTTGAACCTAAAATCTATCACTTTCTCTTGAGTTCACCCAACTACAGGATGAAAAAAGCAATAATTCCTATCAGGTCGGGTGAGATAAGGAAAGTTGTTGTAAAGTTAAGGAAAAAATGAGGAAAATAATAGTTCGAATAAAATATTGCAATAATATCAAGATGGGGCAATTCTGGGTTTATTTGTTTGCTATACAAAAGGTGTAAATAGGGAGGCGTCTTCTGGATAGAAAATCTTTAGGTATTGCATTGCTATCAGGACTCTTTATTATACCCATCATTTCCAATGCAGGAATGACATTTATGCGGAGTTATCCGGGTGGAAAACAGTATACCTGTTATACGGTGAAACAGACCCTGGATGGAGGTTTCATCCTTGGGGGCTCGTATAACATCGGTGATGATAAGACTGTTGCTTACCTCATAAAAACAGACCCGGGTGGGGATATTGTCTGGACCAGGAAATACGAAGGCTATGATGAGATTAAAGACATTCACCAGACCCTGGATGGAGGTTATGTGTTTACTGGTAATACAGGTCCCTATATCTGGCTGATAAAGACAGATGAAAGAGGTAATCCTCTTTGGTTTAAGGGTTATGGATACGGCTATGGTGAAAGTGTTGAACAGACATCTGATGGTGGTTACCTGGTAGCAGGTTGGTATCCGTTCCTCCCGGAGGGGCAGATTCTTTTGTTAAAGGCGGATAGTAATGGAGATGTTGTGTGGCAGCATTTCTACGGCGAGGAAGGGTATGCTAAGGGTAAAGATGCCAAACAGACCTCTGATGGTGGATATATTATTGCAGGTAACAGAGATGAGAAGGTCTGGCTGATAAAGACAGATAGTAATGGTGATACTCTCTGGATTCGGACATATGATGGTGCGCAGGGGCTCTGGGGTGAATCTCTGCAGCAGACCTCTGATGGAGGTTTCATAATTGCTACAATGGATTCTTACGACGCATGTTTGATCAAAACAGATCCGAACGGTAATGTTGAATGGAAGGCAACATACGGTGGATTTAGTGGCAATTATGTTCAAGAAACCTCTGATGGTGGATATATAATTGTAGGTTCCATCTGTGACAGAGGTTCTAAGGATGTTTATTTAATAAAAGTAGATGCTGACGGAGAAATTCTCTGGAGAAAGATCTATGGGGAAGAGGGTATGGATGATGTAGGGCAATCCATACAGGGAACCTCCGATGGTGGATATATCATTGCTGGATATAATGGATTGCCCTTCACTGAAGGGAATGATAGCCTTTTAGCTTATATGCTTCTGCTGAAAACGGACGTCAATGGTTTTATTGAGGTCAAAAAGGAACATGAAGCAAAATATCGTGAGGGAGAATTTTAGGAGTTTTTTATCGCTGAAGGAAGAACACCCCCTGACTTGTTTCTTTTAGCGCGGAGTATGGGCGCAAGAACTCTTGCGCCCATACTCCTATACAACCAATCTTTTATTCTATAGAAACTCCACGCCCGTTAGTCGCCAGTCATCAATCAGTAGTTTATAGTCAATAGTTGTGAGTCAGGAGTCGAGAGTCAAAGACAAAGAGTTCATAGAGTTCGTGGAGTTCATAGAGTTCGTGGGGTTCGTAGGGTTCATGGAGTTCGTGGGGTTGAAAAGAAATCCAATGTCCAAAAATGTTAAATGGTTGAATAGTTGAATGGTT
>JAGLZA010000467.1 GCA_023131835.1 Caldifarciminota bacterium | reverse complement strand
TTGAATTTTTCATAAAATGGCTGCAAGTTCGAATCGCATGTTAAATCAATACAGTCGATATGTTCTAAATTGAGGCTCTCCCGTAACCTCACTTCAACAACACAAAAGCAGCTCTCAGGAATTTTCAAGATCCCCGGGAAATGATACACTGACTTACCAAAAAAAGGGGGGGCTATGAAGACTGGAGGAATCAAGGTAAGTGCGGGGGTGCCTGAGCTTATCGAATTGACCGAGGAGATGCGTCAGGCAATGGATGATGCTCGAAAACGTGCCGAGTCTACTGGCGCGTCTATTATTTATGACGAAATTAAGGACGCATCGCATAATTTCCGCGACTACGACCAGTCTCAGACCTTTTTTATTACCGTATCAAAAGCAGGATTCATTGAGGATACTCATCCGGCTGCGATTATCGACCGAATCATCGAGGGATTGAACCTGGAATTTTTATATGACGAATACTCTGACGAAGGTAATCCTGCGTACCATCCGAAAATGATGCTGAAAGTTCTATTCTATGCCTATTATTGCAGGATTATGACATCACGCACTATCTGGAATAATGTAATCAACCGCTGTGATTTCATATTTCTTTCGGCAGGTCAGGTTCCGAATTTCAGAACGATCAATTCGTTCCGGTTGCGACATCTGAAGAACCTGCCGAATCTGTTTGCCCAAATCGTTATGTTGTGTAAAGAGCTGGATATGATAGGGTTCGAACACATGGCAATAGACGGAGAAAAGATTCAGGCGAACGCCAATTTCAGGAACAGCAAAAACATTACACAAGTAAAGGGTGAACTTGAGAAAGTCGAAAAAGGGATGCAAAAGCTTTTGACGCAGGAGGTAAATGAGCATATTTCTGAGGCTAAGATTGACAAGCGGAAAAAAGCCCTTCAGAAGAAAATGAACAAACTGAAAGGTCTTCAGAAACAGCTTGAGGAGATTGGTGATGAAAAGAAACGACTCAATACCACAGATCCCGATGCGCCGGTAATGAGGCGAAAAGACGGAACAAGCAGACCGGCCTATAACCATCAGACCGCACGGGATGAGAAATGCGGCGTGGTAACTGCCGTAAATACAACATTGTCAGGCGATAAACCGGAGGATCTGATTTCGTTAGTAGAACAGTCTATAGAAAACACCGGAGAACATCATGACAAAGTAACTGCGGATAGTGGTTTTCAAAGTTATGCCAATCTTGAGAAGATGGAAGAACGCCCTGAAGACTTTTATATTCCTGATACACGATTTATGGAATCTCTGAAGAAGGCAGAAGAGCAAAAGAAATTTGGGCAGGAACAATTTCTAAAGAATGAAGACGATACCTACCAATGTCCGAATGGCAGAACGATGAAATACAAACAAACAGTAACGACGCCGGATGGCGGCACAGCTATTGTGTATGAATGTGAAGACTGCCAAAATTGTCCGCTCAAACTCAAGTGTACAAAAAGCACCACCCGCCGGATTACCATCGATACGCGCGAACCCCTCAGGGAAAAAATGCGTGAAAAACTGAAAAGCGACGAGGGGCGGGAAACTTATATGAAACGACAAGGTTTGATAGAGTCGATCCATGGGGATGACCAGAAGAACGGCGGCTGGATACAGCATCTCCTGAGACAACACTCAAAAGCGAAAGGCGAATTTATGCTGTTGCGAATCGTTCACAATTTGCGCTGTATAGTTCAAAATCGGGGAGAAGAGGTTCTCGCGTATGGATAGCAGGACAAAAGCCGGTATTAAGGCCAAAGCGGGAGGTGCAACCCAGGAATCTCCTGATTCTGTGCTCTGAACCAACAATCGCCGCTGCTTCCAAACCCTGTTCTTGAAAATTCCAAATTTTCCAGTGAAGAAGGGCTTTCGTTGCCAGGTTGCGGGACAGCCTCAATTACGAAATATTTATTTGAAAAC
>JAGLZA010000466.1 GCA_023131835.1 Caldifarciminota bacterium | reverse complement strand
CCAGTTGATGAAAAACCACCACTTCGGAACTGAACCTTGCATCCCGTCTGGCTGGTAACAGGCTGTGATGAAACCAGGGGATGAGATATGAGTTCACTCGACAAGAAGCTCAGAGGGTGAAGGGTATGCACATTTTCGGATGTTCATGCTATCATCTGTAATTTAACGGTTTATCTTTCTCCCTCCTTCATATCCCTCTTCCCCCTCCTGAAAAAGCGCTGAAGGTGAAAAGCGAAAGGATATGAAATAAGCATTGAGAAGGGGTTTTGGAAAATTTTTGAGCCTTTTGCCTGTCTACCCTCCACATAAAAAGGAAGGTAAATGAAAAATCGAAAAAGCTTTTTAAATATGACATTTATATATAACTCAGAGTAGGCATGCCATTCACTGAAAGGGTAAAAGATGAGGTTAAAAGGAAAGCAGCTTTTCGATGCTGCAGATGCCAGAATATTGGGGTAGATGTTCATCATATTATACCTGAAAGTAAAGGTGGGTCTAATGACATAAGCAACGCAGCACCTTTATGTCAGTATTGCCACGCCCAATTTGGTGATAATCCTCAAAAACGCAAAGAAATTACTCAGATGAGA
The DNA here is from genome assembly GCA_023131835.1 of Caldifarciminota bacterium. Lineage (GTDB taxonomy): Bacteria > Hydrothermota > UBA3072 > UBA3072 > UBA3072 > JAGLZA01. Next base: position 2,078 of record JAGLZA010000466.1, on the reverse strand, counting down.
GATTGGTGGTATGAAAGGTGTGAACGTATGTACTCAAATCAAGATTTAAAGGATTATTCGGGGGACATCAGCCAAATCAACGAGAAACTTAACGATATTCAGCAGGGGCAATCAGATATCTCTGATTTGAAACAGATGTTAAAAGATTTGACTAATGAATCAATTGACGATATAACTCCAGGAACAGCTACATCTGTAGTATCGGATTTTGTTAATGCCTCAACAACTCCATCAAAATCTTTTTTTGAAGAAAACGACGATGAAACCGTCTGTTGCCCTAATTGTGGTTACACATTTAGAAGGTTGATCGGATATAATTTTTGTCCAAAATGTGGAGAATGGATTGCCACATGAAATAAGAGAGGAGAGCTATGTCTAGTTCGGTTTGGCCTTATGATACCTTTCTGGAACCAGAACCGCCCCTATATGACAAAAGTATTGGTTCAATAACTTGCTTTGTAGCAAGTCCTTTCGAGCCAAATAAGAGATGGGACGACCTATTTAACTTAATTCAGGCGGTGACTAAGGAAGTTGGGAAGTCAATGGGTGTGGTTGTAAAATGCTTTAGAGCAGATCACATTGCCAGTCCTGGCATAATACATCCAGAAATTTGGAAAGCATTACGAACCGCCGATTTTATTATCTGTGACGTTTCCGGCCATAACGGAAACGTTATGCTGGAGCTAGGTGTAGCCGCAGCGTGGAGAAGAAAAGAACATGTAATCATCTTGCGAGATAAAAACGATGAGAAGCAGCACCTATTTGACATTAATCCTGCCAGGCACTTGGAATATGAGATCTCCTTCTCGGGAATGCAGAAGCTTATGAGCGACCTCGGTAAGGCGGTGGCGAAGGTTCTTGCATCCATCCCATTTCAAACTTCTCCTAGGCGTTCAGTAGTCTTACCCTTTAGCACTTCTCTAACCGACGGAAAAGACGCTCCAGAACTCTATACTGAAGACTTTACCCATAGGCGGATGTTATCGGATTGCCTAGAATTTGGAGCCCCTTTGAGTTATCGATATTCGTGGATGAGCCTTGGTGATTTGAGATTATCCAGGGTGCATATCAAAGCCGAGATGAAAATGACTTTGGATATGCCGGCTCATGATCCATTTATGGGTGTAATGGTTCGAGGACAACACTATTTCGCGAACAAAGGTCATCTGATTTTTGTGAGACAGGATGGTGCAGTCTATTTGACACTGATAGAAGACGAAAGCGGCAAGTATCACGATGAACCACTAGGGAAAATAGCAGATTTTGATATGCGTCTATTTGCTTCCTTTGATATTACCATGAATGGTGATATTCTTAAAATAAAGGTGAATAATTTTGATGTTAGTAAGAAACTAACAGAATTACCATATGTGTTTTCAACTGGAAGAGTAATCTTTATAGCTGGATATTGCCGAGTTGGAATAAGGAATATTGTAGTCAAGGAGCTATGAAAGAGGCAACAGGCGGCTAACAAGGGCTTTGCGGCTCGCCGCGTTCGCCCAAACGCCTTCGGCACTTCGCAAACACGCAAGACGTTATCTTATCTCCCTCGTTTGATTAATTGCGACTAATATTCCAATAATGGCAAACAAAAATTCAAAGCTCGATGTTGGTCAAAGGCGTATATTACTACATCCGAGGAAGCGGCGGATGAAGTTGCTAAGGCGGTGAATAGGAACACCAAAGCAAATCCAAACGAACGCCTTCTTTTTATCCATGCTATCACCGTTGATTTAACAGTTTATCTTTTCCTACTTTTTATCCGGAAAAAGCGATGGAGGGGGAAACCGAAGCGAAATTTTGCGATTATTACCAGCCGATAACCCGTAATAATTCGCCCGTTTCTGTATCAAATAGCTTACCGGGACGTTTATCAGAAGAATACCTGACCAGGTACTCTTCCGCATCTTCTAAACGGTCAAAAGACCACCTGAACCGACGCCTGCCCTGTTTGGCTGATTTGACAATGGGCCTTTTTCCCTTCCTTATTCCTCCTCATCCATCACCTTATATTCCGCATCCACCGGCCCCTGCCCTTTTTCCCCTTCCTTTGCCTTTGGACCTTCTCGTTGCTGATA